>VXNG01000278.1 GCA_009840695.1 Acidimicrobiaceae bacterium | reverse complement strand
CTTCGTGGACGCCATGGTGGCCTGGGGCGACGTCGACGCCATCGAGCGCCGGCTGTCCGAGCACGTTGACGCCGGTGCAACCCAGGTCTGCATCCAGGTTCTGCACCCCTCCGCCGGATCCGCTGCCGTCGACTACGACGCGCTGGCCGCCCTGGCGCCATGAAGGAGCTATCCGGCGGGGTGCCGGCGCCGCAGGAGGGGCCATGAAGGAACTATCCGGCCGGGTGGCAGTGGTGACCGGGGGCGCCAGCGGCATCGGCCGGGGGATGGCCGAGAGCTTCGCGGCCTCCTCCATGCGGGTGGTGGTGGCCGACGTGGAGGAACCGCCCCTGCGCGAGACCGTCCAGTCGATCACAGGCGATGGGGGAGAGGCCGTCGCGGTCGTCTGCGACGTGTCCTCGTGGCCGTCCGTAGAGGCGCTGCGTGACGCCTGCACCGAGGCCTACGGTCCCGCCGACGTGCTGTGCAACAACGCCGGTGTGGCCGGCCGTGGGCCGGTCGCGGAGGCCTCCCTGAAGACTTGGGAGTGGTGCCTGGGCGTCAACCTCTGGGGTGTGATCCACGGTTGCCGGGCCTTCCTGCCGGCCATGATCGAGCGGGGCTCGGGTCACGTCGTCAACACCGCGTCGGTGCTCGGCCACCTCTGCTCGCCCGGAGTCGGGCCGTACAACGTGTCGAAGTACGGCGTCGTGGCGCTGAGCGAGACCCTTCACCTGGAGATGCAGGCCGAAAGTACAGGCGTGGGCGTGACCTGCCTGTGCCCGGGCCTGGTGTCCACCAACATCCTGGACTCCGAGCGCAACCGCCCGGAGCGGCTCCTCGACGATGCTGGCCGCGGTTCGCTGAACGTCTTCTCCGACGACGACGAGTCGGAGATGCTGGCGGCGGTGCGCGAGGCCTACAAGCACGCCATGGACCCGGCCCTGGTGGGCGACATGGTCGTCGAGGCGATCCTCGCCGATCAGTTCTGGCTGTTCACCGACGGCCACTTCGAGGGGTTCATCGCCGAGCGGCACCGCGGCATCGAAGCTGGAGGCGTGCCCCGTTCCGGGAGGTCCATCGTGGAGACCCTGCTGGGCGGGCCGCTGGAGCAGTGAGAGTCCTGGTCACCGGCGGGACTGGCTTCGTGGGGTCCCACGCGGCCAGGGCCCTGCAGGACGCCGGCCACACCGTCAGGCTGCTGGTGCGCACGCCCTCGAAGCTCAGCACCGTGACGGAGCGGGTCGGGGTCGACCTGGCCGCGCTGGAGACGATCGAGGGCGACATCCGCGACGCCGTGGCCGTCACCGCTGCCGTCGACGGCTGCGATGCCGTGGTTCATGCCGCCGCGGTGGTGAGCATCGCTCCCACTGCGGAGGCCGAGGTGTCCGAGACCAACCTCGCGGGCGCGCTCAACGTGCTGGGAGCCGCGGTCGACGCGGGCTGCGATCCGGTGGTCCATGTCTCCACCGGAGAGGCCCTGTTCCCGTTCCGCACCGACCCGGTGACCGCCGACCACCCGGTGGGCACCGCCCCCGGGGCCTACGCCCGGTCCAAGGCCCAGTCCGAGCACTTGGCCCGGCGGTACCAGGCCCAGGGACACAGCGTGGTCATCGTCTATCCCGCCCTGACGATCGGGCCCGGCGACTATGGCGGGTCGGTGCAGCTCCAGCCGATGAAGCTGTGGCTGACCAAGCCCCTTCCCCGGTCGGGCTACACGATGACGATGGTCGACGTGCGCGACGTGGCCGCGGTGATCGCCGCCGCCATGGAGGCCGGCCGGGGTCCCAGGCGCTACCTGATGTTCGGCCACCACCTCAGCGCCGACGAGTTGCTGTCCGAGCTACAGAGCGTGACGGGCCGGGACCTGAAGTCGGTGCCGATGCCCAGGGCGCTGTTCTCGATGTGGGGCCGGGTCGGGGACGTCGCGAACCGCTTCGGCCGGGATCTGGTGCTCACCACCGAGGCCGTGGACTACATGTTCAACTACTGCGCCGGCGACAACTCCGCCACGGAGCGGGACACCGGCATCACCCTGCGCCCGGTGGCCGAGTCGCTGGCCGACACCTTCGCCTGGATGCGCGACGAGGGATACGTCACCTCCGCCCAAGCCGGAGCGGTCCCGTAGGCTTGCCGGAGTCCTGCGAGGAGGCAGAGTTATGCGAGTCCTGGTAACGGGCGCCACTGGCTTCGTGGGGTCCCACGCGGCCAAGGCCCTTCAGGACGCGGGCCACACCGTGCGGGCCCTGGTGCGAACGCCGGCCAAGCTGGAGACGGTCACGGCCCGGGTGGGAGTGGATCTCGCCTCGCTGGAGACGGTGGACGGTGACATCGCCGACGCAGCGGCGGTGCTGGCCGCGATCGAGGGCTGCGACGCGGTAGTTCACGCGGCCGCGGTGGTGGGAACCGATCCGAGTTCCGAGGCCGCCATCGAGGCCAGCAACTTCGCGGGCGCGCTCAACGTGCTGGGCTCCGCGGCGGACGCCGGCTGCGACCCGATCGTGCATGTGTCCAGCACCGCGGCGCTGTTCCCGTTCAGCACCGACCCCGTGACCGGCGACCATCCGGTGGGGAACTCCCGGATGCCCTACGCGCGGTCCAAGGCCGACAGCGAGCGCCTGGCCCGGCGGCTCCAGGACTCGGGGCACGGTGTAGTCATCGTCTACCCCGGCGGCGTGTTCGGCCCGGGCGACTACGGCGAGTCGACCCAGTTCAAGCCGCTCAAGCTGTGGCTCTCCAGACCTTTCATGCGCTCGTCGGGATACACGATGAACCTGGTCGACGTGCGGGACATAGCTGCGGTGATAGCCGCGTCCATGCAGGCCGGCCGCGGCCCGAAGCGCTACGTGATGTTCGGCCACCATCTCACCGCCGACGAGCTGCTGTCGGTGCTGTGCGAGGTGACGGGGCGGGACCTGAAGTCGGTGTCGATGCCCAAGGCGATGTTCTCGGCGTGGGGCCGGATGGGTGACCTCACCCGCCGCTTCGGCCTCGACCTGATCCTCACCTCCGAGGGCGTGGAGTACATGTACAACACCTGCGCCGGCGACAACTCCTTCACCGAGCAGGACACCGGCGTGACCCTTCGCTCCACGGCAGACTCCCTGGCCGGCGCCATCGCCTGGATGCGCGACGGGGGACACATCACCCAGGTCGACGCCGGGGCCGTGCCGTGAGACCCGCACAGAAGCCTGTTTGAATAAATTTCAATAAACTACAATATTTTAGATGCACCGGTGTTAGGGTGCCGGCGTGCTGGATGTCCGGATCGAGGGCGTGGACGAACTGTGGGCCGGCTGGTGCCATGAGGGCGCGGCAGCCGAGTTGGTGCGTGCCCTCAAGTACGGCCGCCTAACCGCGGCGGTCACGCCGATCGCCGATCGGATGGCGCTGGTCGCCAACAGGGCGCAGTCCGCGGGCCTCGTCACCTGGGTCCCCTGCAGCCCGACGCGCCGCCGTGAGCGCGGCTTCGATCCTGCCGAGCTGCTGGCCCGTGCGCTTGCTCGCCGGCTGCGGGTCCAGAGCCGTCGCTTGCTCTGCCGGCTCGACGACGAGCCCCAGACGGCCCGAACCCTCGAGGGGCGCCTGGCTGGCCCCAGGTTGGCCGTCCGGCGCGGCGGAGTGCGGGGGATGGTCCTGGTCGTCGACGACGTGTGCACCACCGGCTCGACGCTGCGGGCTGCGGCCGCCGCGCTCCGAGCCGGCGGCGCCGCGGCCGTGGCGGCCGCAGTGGCCACAGTGGCACCCGCGGCGCCGCGGCAGCCTGTCGCGCTACCTCTACGATGAGGGCGCATCACAATCCCCCAGAGGCCGAGCGGATAGGAGGCCGATTGACGTGGAGATATCGATCAGCAGCCGCCACACAACCGTCACACGAGGCCTCGAGGAGGTCGTGAGAGCCAAGATCGGTCAGCTCGACCGTTACCTGGACGATCTGGACACCGCCGAGGTGCACTTCGACGAGGCCCGCAATCCTCGCATTGTCGACCAGCAGACCTGTGAGGTGACCCTGACGGGGCACGGCCACCGTCTGCGCTGCAAGGTCAATGCCCCCGATGCCTTCACTGCCGTGGACCTCGCCGAGGCCAAGCTGGAGCGCCAGATCCGCAAGCTGCGCACCAAGCTCCAGAACCGCCACCGCGGCCGCGGCGACACGATTCGAACCAGCAGCGACGGCGAGGTGCAGCCGGTCCCCGAAGTGACGGAGGGCTCCGGCGCGGTCGACGGCGACGACGAGCCGGAGTTGAGGATCGTCAAGACCAAGCGCTTCCATCTCGGCCCGCTCACCCCGTCGGAGGCCGCGCTGAAGATGGATCTGATGGAACACGGGTTCTTCTTCTTCATCAACTCGACCACCGGCCGCTCGGCCGTCGTGTACCGACGCGACGACGGGGCCGTGGGCCTCATCGACGAAGCCGGTTAAGGGAAGCACGGTCCGGGCCGATGTCGCTGCTCAGGCGGGTCCTGCGCTCCGGTGAGGGGCGCAAGCTTAGGGATCTGCAGGCCCTCGTTCCCGACATCAACGCGCTCGAGCCCGAGCTGCAGCGGCTGGACGACGACGGCCTGAGGGCTCGCACCGGCGAGTTCCGCAGCCGTCTGGAGCGCGGCGAGGCCCCCGACGACCTGCTCCTGGAGGCCTTCGCAGTGGTGCGCGAGGCCGCGGTCAGGGTGCTGGGCCAGCGACACTTCGATGTACAGCTCGTGGGTGGGGCTGCCCTGCACTGGGGCGCGGTGGCGGAGATGCGCACCGGTGAGGGCAAGACCCTCACGTCAACCCTGCCCGTCTACCTGACCGGGCTCACCGGGCGCGGAGTCCACGTGGTGACGGTCAACGACTACCTGGCCGGGCGGGACGCCGAGTGGATGGGCCAGCTCTACAAGTGGCTCGGTCTCAGCGTCGGGCTGATCGTCCCCGGCAACCGGGACTGGGAGCACAAGCGGCGCCAGTACGCCTGCGACGTGACCTACGGGACCAACAACG
>VXNG01000118.1 GCA_009840695.1 Acidimicrobiaceae bacterium | reverse complement strand
GCACGACCTCGCGGGTGATGTTGACCGTCGATCCGTCCTCGAGGATCTCGGCGTACGAGTTGGGCTCCACCCCTTCGGACAGCGCCCGCAGTTCGTCGTCGCTCATGCCGTCCTGAGAGCCGCAGACCACCAGGTCCGCCTCGAGGTCGAGGTGCTCCTCGACGAAAGCGATCATCTCCGGGTCGGACCGGTAGGGGACCAGCACTCCGATTGTCGTCATGGTCTTTCTCCTTGTTCAGCTCTGCTTGCGGGCGGTCACAGCCCTGGCGCCATACCGCCCGCGATCGGGATGCTCACCCCAGTCAGGTAGCGCCCCTCGGGACCGACCAGGAAGGCCACCACGCCGGCCACCTCTTCTGGCTCGCAGGAGTAACCGAGCGGGATGAAGCTGACCTCCAGCTCTTCTGCCTCCTCGTACGACAGCCCGTGCATGTCCATGTGCATCTCCATGACCCGGGCGTGCAGTTGGGTCCTGACCGAGCCCGGGCAGATGGCCACGCAGCGGATGTTGTCGGGGCCGAACTCCAGCGCGATGGCCTTGGTCAGCCCGATCACGGCGTGCTTGCTGGCGGTGTAGGGCGGCGGTATCCCGGCGATGGCGCCCAGCCCCGACATCGAGGAGTTGTTTACGATCACCCCGCCGCCGGCGGCCTGCATGTGGGGGATGACCGCGCAGCTGAACCGGTTGACCCCCATGAGGTTGACCGCCAGGGTCTGCGACCAGATCTCCTCGGAGTTCTCCAGCAGCTGGTGGCTGCCGATCCCCACGCCCGCATTGTTGACCAGGATCTCCGGCGGTCCCAGCTGCTCGACAACTGTGGCCACGCAGGACTGCACCGAGTCACCGTCGGTGGCGTCAGCATGCACGGCGCCGGCCCGTCCGCCCGAGGCCACGATGCCGGCCGCCCGCTCGGCCAGCTCGTCGGCCGTGCTCTCGAGGTCGACCAAGGCAACGGTCGCACCGAGGCCGGCGAGCTTGGCGGCCACCGCCGCGCCCATGCCTCGCGGATGGGAGGCGCCCGTGACGAGGACGGGTCGATGCCCTCGACCCGTTGCAGGATCACCTCCATGTCGCCGTCAGTCATGGTCAGGATCGTCTCTCGTTTGAGGGACGTCATGGCCTGCTTGATCGCCTCGATCTCCTCGATGAGCGCATCGACGCTGGTCTCGTACGGCTGGGTGTTGGATCGATACTCCGGGTGAAGCAGGCCCCGGGCCTCGTCGTAGCGGCCGTCGGTCAAGCACTCGTACAGCCGCTCGACGTTCGGCTTCGACTCGGTGTCGGTCATTTGCGGGTTCCTTTCGCCATCGGCGGGTCAAGCGGGGTTGAGGGTCAAGCGGACGAGAAGTCCATGTAGAGGAGGTATTCGGCGTAGGTGGTGGTGACCTCCTCGTCATGGTGGCGCTGGAGGAAGGTCACCGAGAAGGTGAGAAGGACGCTGCCGTTGGCCTTGTCCTCCACCGAGAGCACCCCCACGGTGGCCCTCACCGGGAGGTCGATGCGTGTCGGTGCCACGAAGCGCACCTTGTTGAAGCCGTAGTTCAGGGTGAAGCCGCGTTCCGGGTCGTCGTTGACGAAAGGGAGTGCGGTCAGCTTCTTCATCACCGACGGGATGAGGGCGATCATGTAGATCCCGTGGGCGATGGTGCCGCCCCACGGGGTGCTTCGAGCCCATCCGGGGTCATTGTGCATGTGGTCCCAGTCGTCGGTGAGCGCCGAGAACACGTCGGCTTCGAGCTGGGTCACCTCGAACCACTCCGTGGTGCCGAGCTCGCAGCCGACCTTGGCCCGCAGCTCAGTGAGGACCTGCCCGGTGCCGGCCGCGGCCCTGTCGCCTCCGGTCGTCATGGTTGGACGTCCGGTTGAGAGGTCGGCCCGCGCCGCGAGAGGGCGATGTCAACGGCCGACGCACCGTCGGCGTGGACGATGAGCGGGTTGATCTCCGCGAACGAGATGTGGTGGCGGGCCGCCCACGCGAACTCCGACATGGCGACGAGGGCCCGCGCGGCCGCATCCCGGTCGAATGGTCCGGCACCGCGGTAGCCGTCGATGAGCCGGCCGATGCGGCCGGTCGACACGATCTCCGCCGCGGTGTCCTCGCTGATCGGGGCGGCATGGATGCTGGCCTCGCTGATCAGGTCGACGAGCACGCCTCCGGGACCGACCACCAGCATCGGGCCGAATCCCGGCTCGTTGCGCACGCCGACGATGAGCTCCAACCCGTCCCGGGCCATGGGCTGGGCCACGACGTGCGAGCCCGCCAGGTTGAGTTCTCCGAGGACGGCGACGATGTCGTTGAACGCCGCTTCAACGGCGACGGCCTCCGTCAGGTTGGTCTTGACGAGACCGTGCTCGGTCTTGTGGGCCAGATCGGGTGCGCACCCCTTGAGCACGATCGGGCGGCCCCACTGGTGCAGCGCGGTCACGGCCTCGGCGCGGTCGCCGACCAGCCGGCACTCCACCATCGGCACTCCCGCTCGGTTCATCACCTCGAAGCGTGCCGCCTCATCCAGGCCGTCCCAGCCTGCGAGCCCGGCCGGGGCGGCCACATCGGCCAGCCTCGGCATTGCTGCCGGGGGAGCGGCGTCCCCGCACTTGGAGATCACCTCGAGTCCGGCCCGCAGGCCTTGAAGCATCACGCCGCCCAACTCGCGGGCTCGCTGCTCGAGCTGTGCATTCCGTCCGAGGGCTGCCACCGTGTTGACGATGACCAGCCTGGTGTCGGCGTCCGGCTCGGTCAGCAGGCCGTCCTGCATCACGTCGAGCACGAAGGCGTCGTCATGGCCGCCGGCGGCGGGGGCACCGAAGACCATGGCCACCGTGCCGAAGGCGGTGTCGCCGGCCATGGCATCGCAGACAGTGCGCACACCCTCGACATCGAAGCCGAGGGTTATGCCGTCCATCGGGTTGTTGGGCGAACGGAAGTCTGGCAGTAGTTCGTTGAGGCTGGTCGCGCCCTCATCGGAGAACGGCGGCAGTTCCAGCCCGGCATCGTCGGCGAGGTCAGCGGCCAGCCCGGCCTCGCCGCCCGACAGCGTCATGACGCCCAATCCACCGCTGGTGGGCGGATCTTTGAAGGCGAGCAGGTAGGCCCCGGCCTCCAGCAGGGTGTCGATGTCGTTGAAGCGGGGGATGCCGAGCCGCTCGAAGAAGGCTGAGTACACGGCGTCGTCGCCGGCCAGCCCGCCGGTGTGGCCGGCGATGGTGGCCGAGCCGGTCTCGCTGCGGCCGTTGCGCACCACGGCCAGACGCTTGCCGTTGGCCCGGGCCCGCCGGGCCGCGGCCGCGAAGGCGGTTGGGTCGCGGATCGTCTCGATGAACAGCAGGACCACTTCGGTGAAGGGATCGTCGGCCAGGTGGTTTAGGGCATGGGCGGAGGTGACCACCGCTTCGTTGCCGGTGGACAGGATGCTGGCGATCCCCAGGCCCCGGTCGTCGATGGACAGCATCTGGGCCACCGAGCCGCTCTGGGCGATGATCGAGACCGGTCCTGGGGCTCCCAGCCGCTTCATGTAGGTGCCCCAGAGGGTGGCTCCGGTGTGGCGGTTCATGGTGCCCAGGCAGTTCGGGCCGACCACGGCCATCCCGGCGTTGCTGGCGATGCGGGCCAGCTCCGTCTCCTGGGCCTTGCCCTCTGCGCCCCCGTCGCCGAAGCCGGAGGCGAACACGATGGCGCTGCGAGCCCCGGCCGCGATGGCCTGCTTGAGGGTGTCGAGAACCCGGCCTGCGCCGACAGCCAACACAACCGCGTCGAACTCGCCCTGGCACGCTTCGAGGCTCGGGACGCAGTCCACGCCTCGCACCTCGGTGTGCCTGGGGTGGACCGCCATCAGCTCGTGCCGGTAGCCGTGGCCCCGGAGGTTGTCGAGGCACTCGCCGCCGAACGAGCCCTCGCGGTCGGAGGCCCCGACGACGGCCACCGACCGGGGGTCGAGCAGGGCCCCGATGCCGCTGCGCATCCGATCGCCGAGCCGCATCGTCAATTGCTCCCGTCCCCCTCAGGGCCAAACTCGGTCTCCAGGATGCGCACCATGCCCTGCACGCAGGCGTCGAAGATCTCCCGTCCCAGCGCCGCCGTTGCCCGATGGGGATCCGACAGCGCTCCCGTCGCCGGTACCCAGTCGTCGTGGGGAGGGTGGCAGTCGTAGCTGGGGAACTCCTTGAAGGCCTGCTCCGGCGCGGCGTCCATGTCGACCAGGTCGCCGAAGAGGTGCAGGAACAGGGAGGTCTCGAAGACCCCGGCGTGCTCGTAGGCGAGGTCCAGAGGCGGGCCACCGACGTGGCGCTTGAGGATGGCCTCGTCGAACTGCTCGAAGTAACGGGCCTGCACGATCTTGACGCCGTCCCGCCCGCTCTGGCGGAACTCCCGGATGGCCAGGTCGCACGCCTCGGTGAGGAACATCTGGTTCTCGTAGTGCCCGTCGACGATGGCCAGCTTGTCGGCCCCGCCGCGGGCGAGGCCGCGCAGCACGTCGGTGATCGCGCTCGACAGTGAGTGGCCGTCAAGGCCGACGGTACCGGCGAACTGGGGTCCGCCGCCGGTGCGCAGCTGCGACTTGTAGCCGTAGACGAACGGCGGGGCGACCACGGCATCGACGTGCTCGGCCGTGGCCAGCGCCACCGCTTCGGCCAGCATGAAGTCCACACCGAGGGGCAGGTGGCGGCCGTGCTGCTCCAGCGCTCCCACCGGGATCAGCACCACCGCGCCGTTGGCGATCCGCTCGGCGTACGCCGGCCACGACAGGTGGGCCATCGAGCTGGCGCCCCTGGAGGTTGGGCGACCGGTCACCCTTGTTCGCGGACGCGGACGCCGGCCATGACGCCGCCGTCGACCACGAAGTCGGCTCCGGTGGCGTAGCTCGACTGGTCCGACGCGAGGAACAGGACGGTGTTGGCGATCTCGTGGGGCTGGCCGACGCGTTCGAGGGTGGTGATCTTGTGGGTGTAGGACGCCTCCTCCTCGTTC
>VXNG01000037.1 GCA_009840695.1 Acidimicrobiaceae bacterium | reverse complement strand
TGCCGATGAACCCGACCCGGCTCTGCGAGCCGACGCCGGCCGCGATCAGCGCGTTGGCCACCTGTGAGGATTCGGCGTCGAGATCCCGGTAGGTCAGCGTGCGGTCGTGACAGATCAGCGCGGGCTTGTCCGGGTTCTCGGCGGCCTGCCGGCGGGGTATGTCAGCAATGGACCGCATAGCGCTGCCTCCTTCTATCGGCGTCCGAATGGGCCAGATTATGCCCGATGCACGTGCGTATCTCCGGTGCCGGGACAGGGCTGCTCGCGATCGAACCCGCCACGGGGCATAGTGATGCGATGAGCGGCGACGGCGCCCCCGTGGATGAGATCGCGCCGCCGGCTGTGGTTGACCTGAGGCGCATGGGAGTGGAGCGGCTGGCGCGGCTGCGCGACCAGATGCGTGCGCAGAGTGTGGACGGGGCTGTGCTGATGCACGGCCCCCACGTGACCTACGCCACCGGGCACGTTCCCGAAGCGGTGGACGCCGGTCATGCCAACCATCGGCGCGCGGTAGCCATCGTGAGCGCGTCGGACGGCCCGGCCCGACTCCATGCCCATGACGCCGTCGTTGAGGCCGCTTCGGGATCTGCGGAAGCGGGCGACCCGCTGTGGCCTGAGCTGGACGACGGCGCTGGTGAGGTGGGCGCGGCGATCGCTGAGGTTCTCGGCGATGTGACCGGTCGCCGAGTGGCAGTGGACGCTGTGACCGGGGCCATGGCCCGAGCCGGGGTACTGCAGGGGGCCGAGTTGGTCGACGCCAGCAGGGTGCTTGGCCCGGCCCGCCTGGTGAAGACGGAGGACGAGCTGGCCTGCATAGACGGAGCTCAGCGACACACCGAGCGAGCCATGGTGGCGGCCCGGTCTGCCTGCACTCCCGGCTCCACCCGGGCCGAGGTGGCTGGGGCATTCCTGGCCGCGCTGCGCGACGATGACCCTGAACCGGGTGCCGGCTACCGGAACGGGATCGATCCCATCTTCCAGCCCATGCCGCTCCACCGCAACGGAGGGCCTCGCACGTCCACCGGCCACGTGGCCTTCCCCACCGGAGTCGACAATCCCGTCTTCAGTGACGGCGACCTGGTATGGGTGGACGCTGGCGTGGCGTGGCACGGCTACATGTCGGACTTCGGATGCACGTGGGTGCCGGGGCGAGCTCCGACGGCGGCCGAGCAGTCGCTCTGTGATCGCTGGATGGCCGTGCTGGAGGCATCGTTGGCCGTGGTGGGTTCCGGAGCCACGCTGGGCGATGTGGGTCGAGCTGCCCGGTCGGTGGAGCAGGAGGAGACGCCGTGGCTGCCACAGTTCTACCTGGCCCACGGAGCCGGTTTGGAGAGCGCGGAGATGCCCTTGATCGGCACGGACCTCGGCCAAGCCTTCGACGACGGCTTCGAACTGGCGGCGGGCATGGTGCTGGTGTTCGAACCGGTCATATTTGTCGACGGGGTGGGCGGCTACCGGGCCGAGGAGGTCGTGGCCGTGACCGACGACGGCTGGCGCCGGCTGGGCGGCGGCGATCACTACGAGCCGTTCCGAGCATGACCGCTGACCTCTTGCTGGCCCGGCGCGAACGGGTGCTGGATGCGATGGCCGCCGCCGGCATCGACGTCCTGGTGCTCGGACGCCAGGACAACGCCGGATACGCCTGCGGGATGCGCCGGCTGTGGACCGCGGGCACCCGGCCGTTCGGAGCGGGCTGCATAGTGGTCGGGGCCACGGCGCGGATCCACGCCCTGTCGAGTTGGGAAGCGGGAATCGAGCCTCCCATGACCTTCGACGATCTCTACCCGCTGACCTGGAATCCTCGGATCATGGCCGCGTCCATGGGCTCGATCGACGGCTTGGCCGAGGCCGGCCGGATCGGGGTGGATGAACTGACTCCGTCGTTCCGCCGGGCCGTGGCCAACTTCTCTCCTGAGGCCGAGATCGTTCCCGCCGACGATCTGATGGCCGGCGTCCGGCGACGCAAGCTGCCCGAAGAAGTCGAGGCCATCGCCCGGGCCTGCGCCGCGGCCTGGGCCGGCGTGGATGCCGTGCTCGACGCTCCAGCCGGCACGGACTCTGCCGCGCCCGCCATCGAGGCACTGGCCGGGATGGCGGTGACCATCCCGTCGTCGGGCGTTCAGGTCGAATGTCACGGCGAGGGGCTCGCAATCGACATCGGAGTGATCTATGACCTCTACGAGGGGGGAGTCGGCGGGGTGTTCGTCGACGGCCTGCGTTCCGGCTCCTCGGCGCTCGTCGATGCCTGCCGTGCCGGCGCGACCCATGCCGACCTGGCCGGGGCTGCTACCGGTGACTGGCTGGTTCGGGGACTGGGGATGGGGTTCGAGCGTCCGGTGATCGGTCCCCTCCGCGGGATCGGCGAGCGGCTGGAAGCCGGGATGGTCCTCAGCGTCGCCGACGGCGACCGTCGCGACGTGGTCCATATCACTGCCGAAGGTCCGGTCGTGCTGTCGGAGCGGCTATGACACCCCGCGGCTTCTAGCCTCTATGGCTGTGATTCCGCTAGAAGGCCCCTACTACGAGGATCTGAGCGTCGGCCAGGTGCTGCCCCGCCAACCGTCGGTGGTGATCGATGACGGTATGGCCGCCCTCTACCAGTCGATTGTGGGCGAGCGGCTGCCGATGGCGATGGATCCGGCCGTATGTGCTGCCGTCACCGGGCAGCCCGGCCGCCTGGTCAGCGCCGCGCTGGTCATGCACCTGTCGGCCGGGCACAGCACCACGCTCACGAGGCGCGTGATCGCCAACCTCTTCTACCGCGACCTGCGGTTCGTCAAGCCGGTGTTCATCGGGCAGTCCCTGGCCACCACCGTCACTGTCGTCGCCCTAGCCGACAGCCGGCCCCGTCCCGGACGCCCCCATCGGGGCAAAGTGCTGGTGGACATCGTTACCACCGCCGACGGGGAGCCCGCGGTCACCTACCAGCGGGCTCCCCTCCTGCCGCAGGCGACCGGCGAACAGCCCGGCCATGATGACGACCTGGGGACCGCGTCGCCGCTGGACCTCTCCTCCTATGTCGAGTTGGTGCCAGCGCACTGGGACTTTGCTCCGCTGGGTCCCGGAACCGCATGGCAGCCCGGCACCACCCTGGCGGACCCGGCCCGGGACGTGGTCGACAACGCGCTGGCGCTGGTGCGTCTCACCAACAACCTGGCCATGGTCCATCGCGACGCGGATGAGTCGCTCTACCCGCAGCGCCTACTGTACGGGGGCCATGTCGTGGGGCTGGCCCAGGCGTCGCTGTCCAGGGCGCTGCCCGGCATGGCGACCGTGGTGGGATGGCACGGCTGCGATCACACCGGCCCCGCCTTCGAGGGCGACCAGCTGTCGTTCCGCCACACCCTCCTAGACACAGCCCCAGCCGCTTCCGGCCGGATCTTCGCAGTGCAAGTCGAAGGCTTCGCCCATCGCACCGACGAACCCGAAAAGATCCTCGACTGGACAGTCATAGCTGCTGCCCCCTGACTGAGGCGCACCGGTGAGGCCTCGACGACAGGACCCGCCGGCCGGGAGAATTGTCGACACACGAAGCGCGTAGGCTGCCGTCGAACGCCAGAAAGGACACGCGATGACCGACGTAGTGATCGTAGAGGCAGTGCGCTCAGCGGTGGGAAAGCGCAACGGGACGCTGGCCCACACCCACCCCGCCGACATCCTCGGACCGGTGCAGATGGACTGCCTGAGCCGGGCCGGGATTGCCAGCGGCGACGTCGACCAGGTGGTCGGCGGCTGCATCGACCAGATCGGTGCCCAAGGCATGAACATCACCCGCACCGCCTGGCTGTCCCACGGCGGCGACCAGTCCACGGCCTGCTCCACAGTCGATTCCCAGTGCGGGTCGTCCCAGCACGCTGTAAATCTGGCCTACAGCCTGATCGCCTCGGGCGCGGAGGACACCGTGCTGGCCTGCGGCGTTGAGTCGATGTCGATGGTGCCGCTGGCGGCCAACGTGATGAACGGTCCCGGCAAGCCGGTGTCGCGCAGCTACTTCCGCCACTACGAGTTCACTAGCCAGTTCGAGGGCGCCGAGCGCATCGCCACCGCCTACGGGATCTCGCGCCAGGACACCGACGATCTCGGACTGGAGTCGCAGCTGCGGGCGGCCACCGCCCAGCGCGAGGGCCGATTCGAGACGCAGATTGTGCCCATCGACGCGGTGCTCGTAGACGAGGACGGCCGCAAGACGGGCGAGACGGTCGAGTTCTCCCGCGACGAGGTCCCCCGCGACACCAGCCTGGAGGCGCTGGCCGCGCTCAAGCCGGTGGCCCGCGACGACGGGATCCACACTGCGGGCACGTCGTCGCAGATCGCCGACGGCGCGGCCGCGGTGCTGCTCATGTCGGCGGGCAAGGCGGCTGACCTGGGGCTCAGGCCGATGGCTCGGGTGGCCCAGACCGCGCTACTGGGCTGCGACCCGGTGCTGATGCTGGAGGGTCCCATACCGGCCACCGAGCGGGTGCTGGAGCGCGAGGGGATAACCATCGACGACGTCGACGTGTTCGAGGTCAACGAGGCCTTCGCGTCGGTGGTGATCGCCTGGCAGCGCACCGTCGGCGCCGACCCGGCCAGGGCCAACCCCAACGGCGGGGCCATCGCGCTGGGCCACCCTCTGGGCGGCACCGGCTGCATCCTCACCACCAAGGCAGTGCACGAGCTGGAACGCACCGACGGCGACTACGGCCTCGTGTCGATGTGCTGCGGCGGTGGCCTGGGAACCGGCACCCTCATCCAGCGCGTCGCCTAGAGGCGAACTTCCGGCGGTTTCAGGGGATAGTTCCCCTCAACTCCCGGAAGTACGAGGTCAGATGATGCCGTCGGCTCGGAGAGCATCCAGTTCGGTAGCCGACAGGCCGACCACGCTCGACAGGATCTCGTCGGTGTGCTCGCCGAGGAGGGGCGCGCCCTCGGGCGCGGCGGGCGTCTCGCCGACCAGGCGGGGGAAGGGCGCCTGCTGGCGGACCGGCCCGATGACCGGGTCCTGCACGGTGCAGATGTCGCCCC
>VXNG01000147.1 GCA_009840695.1 Acidimicrobiaceae bacterium | reverse complement strand
TGCCGAAGAACCCGCTCGGCTTGTGGCTCTTGCAGATCACCAGCTCGTCCGGCTTGGGAGCCAACTCGTCCACGATCACGTCGCCCGGGGGCAGATCCTCCGCGGGCGGCCGGCGGCCCACCGTCTTCCAGCGTCCCTTCTGGCCCGGGAAGGGAACGTGGCCCGGATTGGCGTACAGCTTGGTGAAGTACACCGGGTGACCGAGCCTGCGGAATTCGTCCAGCAGCCGGGCGTTGGCCTCCACCGCGGGCCATGCCGTGTCACCGCAGCCGGTGGGCCAGCGGCCGTCCACGAAGGCCAGCGTCATGTCGACCACGACCAGCGCCGGCGACGTGCCCGCGCTGATGGCCCGGAACTCGTCACCGCTGAACGTGTCCCCGTATCCGGCTGCGAGGTACCGGGCCGTGTCGTCGGGCGGTATGGCGTCATGCCAGGGGTACACGGCGGTCATTCCGGCCCCTCTGTCACTCCCGCTCTTGTTCGCTTCGCTCACGGGCCGCTCGGGCCCGTGTTCCCCGCTCTTGTTCGCTTCGCTCACGGGCCGCTCGGGCCCAGGGAGAAGCCCACGAGGGAGCACGACCGGTCCTCATCAGGTCGTGCTCCCTCGCAGGTGGAGGGGAACTGTTGGGCCCCGACGATCAGCTCAGCGTCATGTCCTCCACGCGAGCCGTGTCGTCGTAGCGCGGGATCCAGCTGAGGTTGTCGGCACCGCCGTTCACGCTCAGGTAGGTGAGGATCGGCAGGATGCCGACGTTGTCGCAGTTGTAGGCCATGATCTCGTGGTACATCTGCTCACGGGCGACGGGGTCGAGTTCGCTGGCCGCTGCGTCCAGCATGCCGACGAGGGTGTCGTCGAGGTACGAGGACACGATGGTGTCGCCGATGTAGGAGCCGAGCCGGGCACCATCCTGCAGCTCGTTGGAGGACGAGGACAGGAAGATGTCGCCGCCGACTTCGCCGGGCGCCTTGAGGAACTCGTCGAAGAGCCAGACCTCCCAGGCCAGCAGCTGGAAGTCCACGTTCAGGCCGACAGCCTCCATGTCGGCCGCGATGGCCTCGGAGAGCTCGTCGAACTTGGTCCAGCGAGTGCCGTTGGCCAGGAACGAGATCTCCTCGCCCTGATAGCCGGAGTCGGCGATGATCTGCTGGGCCATCGCCGGGTCGTAGGGCCGGTCGGTGATGTTCGGGTTGTGGCCGAACACGCCCGAGCCGAAGATGTGGCAGTTCGCCCGGCTGGCCTGGCCCTCGTAGATGAATTCGACGTAGTCGTCCACGTTCAGCGCGTGAGCGATGGCTATCCGCAGCTCGGGATAGGTGGCCAGCGGACCCTCGTAGTTCTTCATCCGCAGGTACGGGTACTCGATGCCCTCGTCGCGCACGAACAGCTTGGGCACCTGCCCGGCCGAGTCGGCCGAGAGGCCGACGGCCAGGTCGACGTCTCCGGCCTGGACCGCAGACACACGGGCCTGCTCGTCGGGCAGGAACACGAACTTCACCTCATCGATCTGCGGCTCGGGGCCCCAGTAGTCGGTGTTACGGGTGAGCGTCAGGGAGTCGCCGGCGACCCACTCGACGAACCTGTACGGGCCGGTGCCCACGGCTTCGTCCTCGAGGCCGTCGGCAGCCGCTCCGGGCTCGACTATCTGCACCATGTAGAGCCGGGCCGGCAGCACCGGATCGGGTCCGTCAGTATTGATGCGGATGGTGTAGTCGTCAATGACGTCCACGCCGGTGATCTTCTCGACCTGTTCCTTGAGGTCGGAGTCGATCTCGTCGTGGATGATGCGCTCAATCGAGTACTTGGCGGCGGCCGCGTTGAAGGGGGCGCCGTTGTGGAAGGAGATACCCCGGCGCAGCTTGAGCTCCCAGGTGGTGTCGTCGACCAGCCTCGGCAGCGACGCGGCCAGCCTCGGCACGAAGATCGACGGGTTCACGAGGTCGCGCTCAAGGAGCCGCTCGTAAACGTTCTCCATGGTGCGGCGCATCTCGCCGTCCTGGTAGTGCGGGTCGATCCGGCCGGGACCCTCGAGGATGGCGATAGTGATCGACTCAGGAGCCTCGGCGGCCATCACGGCCGCTTCTGCCGCGGCCGCGGCAGCCTCAGCCTCAGCCGCAGCGGCGTCTGCCTCAGCAGCGGCGGCGGCAGCCGCATCGTCGGCAGCCGCGGCGGCAGCGGCCGCCTCGGCCTCAGCCTCCTGGGCGGCGGCCAACTCGGCTTGCAGCGCCGCGAGTTCGTCGGCGCTGGCAGCCCCTTCGGCCTCAGCGGCAGCCAGAGCAGCCTCAGCGTCAGCGGCAGCGGCGGCAGCAGCATCAGCGGCAGCAGCATCGGCCTCGGCCTGCGCCGCGGCGGCCTCAGCCTCGGCAGCGGCGGCCTCAGACTCGGCGGCGGCCAGCGCTGCGGCGTCTGCCGCACTGGTATCTGGAGCCGCCGGCTCGTCGTCTTCTCCGCACGCAGCGGCGACGAGCGTAAAGACGAACAGAGCAGCCAGGAGCCGCTGCATGAACGTGAACTTCTTGAGCATCTGGAGAAAACCCCCGAGTGAATCCGTGGTTGAGGACAGCTGTGGCATACGGATCCACAGCCGGACCGCACACGGTATACCGCCTCAGTCAACCCTGCAAATTGTTGTATACAGAAACTCGTTGCCCGCTTAGAAGCCGCGTCACCTCCGGGCGGAGCGAGTCCAGCAGAACAACGCGGCCGGGCCCACCAGCACGGTCGTCACCACCAGTACCGCCGGACCCAGCCCGACCACCAGCAGAACGGCCACCCCGAGCGGCGCGCCGGACAGTGTCATGCCGCGGGCCACCCCGGCAATGGTCACTGCGTCGCCCTGCAGTTCGTCCCGCACCCCCTCGCTCACCGCGGTGATGGCCAGTACCTGCAGCAAGCCGACGGCGACGCCGCCGACGACCAGCGCAGCCGTAGTCGCCGCGACGGGCATGTCGAAGCCGACGAACACAGTGGCGACCAGCGTGACCGCGCCCCAGCGGGCCACCCCTGGAGCCACCCTGGAGCCTTCCATGTCCACGGCCAGGTACCCGCTCACCGCGGATGCGCCGTTGGCCACCGCCACCACCACCCCGATGAGGGTCTCGCTGCTGCCGGCGGCGTCGAGCCCGATGGGAACGTAGGAGCCCAGCAGTCCGCGCCAGGCACCGACCGCCACACTGGCCCACACGCCGACCCGAACACCTCTGCTCGCCAGCAGCTTCAAGTAGCTGTGACCGCCCACACGGGCGAACGGCGGCAGGCGCACTAGGGCCATGGTGGGCACCACACCGGCGAACGCCACCGCGGCGGCAACCGCAAATGCGGCACGAAACGAACTCTGCGCAAGGACCCCGCCCAAGGCGGGACCCATGAGCATCCCCACGGTGGCCGCCATGTTGAGCGTGGCGATGGCCTTGGGAGTAGAGCGGGACGAGCGGACGATCTGCACCTGGTTGCCCGTCCAGAAGCACGCCCGGGCGACCCCCTGGACCACGGACGACACTGCCAGAGCAGCCAGCCCGGAGTCCACCACGAGAAGCCCGACGCCCAAGCCCATCAGTGCGGCCGCGGCGGTGATCACATGCGAGTTGGAAACCAGGCGCATCACCGAGCCGAGCCGCCACCGGGTGAGCACCTGCACCGCTGCGGACAGCCCGATGAGCACGCCCGCCGTGGTCAGCGACCAGCCCTGGCCCACCACGAACAGCGGGTAGGCCACCAGGGTGATGCCGAGGCTGACCGAGAAGAGCAGCGCGCCGGTGTACTGGCCGACCGCCTCGCGGCGGGTGGGCGGCACCGGCTCGGCGCGGCCGGACGCGCCGTCAGTCACGCGCGGGAGTGATGGCGATGCTGACAGCCTTGGAGCGGGTGTGGCTCAAGATGTCGTCTACGAGGCCGAGTTCCTTGCCTATGCCCGACTGCTTCCAGCCGCCGAAGGGCAGTCCCGGGTAGCGCACCTCCACGTCATTGACCCACACGTAGCCGGCATCGATGGCCCGGGCCGCGCCCAGGGCCCGGTTGACGTCGGTGCTCCAGATGCTGGCGGTCAGCCCGTATGGGGTGTCGTTGGCCATGGTGACCGCCTCGGCGGGATCGGTGAAAGGCGTGACGGCCAGGACAGGACCGAATATCTCGGTGGCAGCGAGTGTGGCTCCGTGGGCCACGCCGTCGAACACCGCAGGCCGGATGAAGGCGCCGGCCGCCAACTGCGGATCGGCCGGAGGCGTGCCGCCGGTAAGCAGCCGCCCGCCGTCGGCCCGGCCCGCATCGACGAATCCCAGGATGCGGTCGCGGTGCGAGTGCGACACCATGCAGCCCATGTCCACCGACGGATCGTCGGGCATGCCGATTCGGATCTGCTCGGTCTGCTCCACCACCCGCTCCAGCACGGCCTCGCGCAGATCGGCGTGTATGAGCAAGCGGCTGGTGGCACCGCAGCTCTGCCCGCCCACGCGGGCGAAGTTCGAGCCCTTCACCACCGCGGCCGCGGCGGTGTCACAGTCGACATCGTCGAAGATCAGGATGGGGTTCTTGCCCCCGAGCTCCAGGGTGAGGCTCTTGAGTACGCCCGAGGCTCCCGCGGCGGCCTGTACGGCCAGGCCGGTGCGCAGCGAGCCGGTGAACGACACCCGGGGCACATCGGGGTGCCCGACCAGTGCCGCGCCCGCGGCCGCGCCTCCCGGGACCACGTTCAGCACCCCCGCAGGCAGCAGGTCGGCGGCCAGCGATGCGATGACCAGAGGCGACAGGGGGGTCTGCTCGGCCGGCTTGAGCACCACCGAGTTGCCCGCGGCCAGTGCCGGAGCCGCCTTCATGCAAGTGAACAGACTGGGATGGTTGTAGGCGCACAGAGCACCTACAACGCCCCACGGCGCAGGCTCGGTGAAGTGCAGGCCGCTGGGGGTGGCCGGGATGGTCCGGCCACCGATCTCGGGAGCCACGCCGGCGATGGTCTGGAGGAACTTGCCGCCCTTGGCCGCGCTGGCCGCCATCGAGGCCACCGCGGTGCCGC
>VXNG01000140.1 GCA_009840695.1 Acidimicrobiaceae bacterium | reverse complement strand
CATACGACGCCACCGTCCACGCCTGTGCTGCGGGAAGCCCCATACGCGCCGAGTCTATTGCTTCGATCCTTACGAGTTCTAGTGGCCGGATGAGTTCTAGTGGCCGGCGCGGCAGTGGTCCCCATCTATAACTCTACATTTTAGTGATTGTTGATGTATACTGGTGTGTAACCTCGCCATCGGGTGTCAACGGTGTGCCTCGGCTTTGCTGGCTGACCCCTATTCGAAACGAGGCTCTGTGTCCCCACCCCCTGACACCGCTGCTGCTCAACCGCCTGCTCGTATGGCCCCATCACCTGACCCCCCACCAACCGCACCAGCCTCCGACAAGACGCCGGCTGTGCCGCGTCGCAGCATCTGGGGCGCCGGATGGGCCAAGTTCAGCGACAACGCCATCCCCAGCCTGGTCTTGGGCCTCTTCGCGGGCCTGATGCTGTTCAGCCTCAACGAGAACAGCGGCAGGATGACCAGGATCGAGGACCGGATCGCCAGGCTCGACGAGAACCAGCAGGAGATCGCTCTGACGCAGACGACACTGGTCGCTCTCTTCGACAGGCTCGAAGCTGACATCGGCGCCAGGTTCGCCGCCGTCGACATACGGTTCATTGGAATCGAAGCCGAAATCGAGGCCAGGTTCAGCAAGCTGGAGGAGAACCAGCAGGAGATCGCCGAGACGCTGGTGAGACTGGTCGCTCTCTTCGAAGCCCAAAACGAGGGCCACGGCTAGCTATGGAGGCGGAGAGGCGTTGCGAGGTCGCGCTGGTAGCAGCTGGCAACGAGGACGCGCTCTAGCTGAAGGTCACCAATGACGGCTCGTCAGGTGCCGAGGCGCCTCAGCCGCCGCGCCGCGGTCCAGACCATCCGCAGGATGTCCCGGTCGAGCAGCAGGCCGGCCGACAGGCGGCGCCCGGCGTTGTTGAGCGAACCGACCGCGAACAGCTTCTTCAACTTGGCGAACCCGCTCAGGTCGGCCTCGAAGCGCCCGTTGACGGCGAGCGTGTCGAATCCCCATTCGTGCCTCAGCAGGTAGTCGAGGCTGCTCGAGTGCATCTTGACGTCGGGGCTGGCCACCGGGTCGATGCGCCGCAGCCCGTGCTCCAGCGAGAAGCGGTAGGTCGCGTCCAGGTCGTGGGCGACGATGGTGGCCGGCCGCAGCAGTCCAGCCAGGGGAGCCCGCCGCATCAGCCTCAGCAGCGCGACGCTGTTGCGCGAGCGGATCCTGGATACGTAGGCCCGCCCGGCCTCGAGCAGGGCCGGCTCGTCGACGGTCTCAGAGGTCAGATGGCTCTTGGCGGCGAAGTCGTAGTGTGGCCGGTACCGCTCCAGGGCGGCGTCGTTGGTCCACGGGTCGCTCGGCGTCCAGGTGTCGCCGGGGTACATGACGACGGGCTCCGAGCCGGCCTCCTCGATGGCGGCTGCCGCGTCGGTGGGCCGGTTGATGCTGTCGTTGCTGTGCTGGTTCTCGTGATGCGAGAAGTACGAGAAGCTGGCGAACGGCACGGTCCAGCGCGGCTCCAGCGCACGGATCTGGGCCTGCATGGCCGCCAGCTTGGCGCCGGCGGCCGCCCGTCTCATGGCTGTGTCGCCGGGGCCTCCCTTCCAGCCGGCGTAGCTGAACTGGGTGAACAGCACGTCGACGGGCCCGACTGCCCGCTTGATGTTGGCCGCGGCCTTGCCGTCTACGGCGCAGTCGTTGATGTTCATGATCTTGAACCCGCCGCAGTCGTAGAGGATCCACGAGTCGTACAGCGGAACCTGGCCGCATACCACCTCGACGCCGTTGTCCAGTCTGACCGGCTCCATGTGCCGGAGCTCGCGGGTCCGGTACCCGATCTCCGCGCAGAAGTCGATCACCTTGCGGTCCTTGGTCTGCTGGAACAGGACGGTGGTGTCGCGGCGGATCGCCTCGGGCACGCTGCGCAGCACTGCGGGCGAGAAGTGGTCGGGATGCTCGTGCGATATCCAGATGTAGTCGATCTCGGCGAACCTCTCCAGGTCGAAGTTGTAGTCGCACAGCAGGCTCCAGCCGTCGTTGAAGGCCGCCCCGTACAGCCAGGGATCCTGGATGATCCTGCTCCCCGCGAACTCGAGCACGAACGAGGCATGGTTGACGAACTCGATCGCGGCCTCGCTGCGCTGCATCTTGATCGCCCTTCGGATCGGTCGACTGTCACCAGGTGCCAACCGCCCGACCCTATCCAACCACCTGTCCGGCTAGCGGGAGATCGCGAGCGGGGGCCCGCTAGATTGTGACGTGATTGGCACTTCAGTGATTGTTAGTGTATATTGATGCACAGCCTTGCCACCGGGTGTCAACGGTGTGCCTTCGGCCCTGCCGACCGCTCGCCGACCCGAACGAGGTTCCCGTGTCCGCTCTCACTGACTCTGCCACCGCTCAACAACCTGCTCGAATGGCCCACACACCCGACCCCCCACCAACGGCACCAGCCGCCGACGAGGCCCGGGTCGCGCCGCGGCGCGGTTTCCTGGCAGCCGGGTGGGCCAAGTTCAGCGACAACGCCATCCCGAGCCTGGTCGTGGCCGTCATCGCAGGCCTGGTGCTGTTCTTCTTCAACGAGACCGGCGACCGGATCACCAGGCTCGAGGACCGGATCGACAGGCTTGAAGCCGATTTCGACGCCCGATTCACCAAGCTGGAGGAGAACCAGCAGAAGATCGCCGTGACGCTGGCGACACTCATCGGCGAATTCACGGCATTCCAAGAGGACGTCAACAACCGGTTCGACGCAGTCAACGCCCGGTTCGAGGCCGTCGAAGCCAGGCTCACCAGGCTGGAGGAGAACCAGCGGCAGATCGCGCTGACGCTGGCAAGGCTGGTGGCGCTCGTCGAAGCTCACTTCGAGGCGCCGGCCATCGCTTCGGGCTAGCGAGGGGTCGGGGTCCGGGAGTTACCGAAGCACTGGGTCGGCGGCTCAGGCCGCTTCGGCGTTGCCGTCTCCGTCGCCGGCATCCTGGTGGGGCGAGGGTGGGATCCTCAGGTAGCCCTCCATGCGGGCCAGACGCTCGCGTGCGTCCGCCAGACTGCCGCTGAGCTCCGCGTGGCTCGCCCTCAGCAGGTCTTGGGTCTTCTCGATCAGTCTGCGGTTCTCCTGGCTGGACTTCTCGATCAGATCGCGGTTCTTCTCGTCGGAGTCCGTGATCAGCTTGAGAGTCGCCTTCTCGGAGTCTGTGATCATCTTGCGGGTCTTGGTGCTGTCGAGGTGCTGGTACCTCGCTAGCGCCGTGACGCACAGCAGCATCGGGCCCAGCACAGCGACGATGATGGGCCAGAGATCCGACAACGTGACCGCCTCCATGACTAGACGCTAGCTGTTCATGCAACATGATGCAACATCATGTATACTGATATCTAACCTTGCCACCGGGTGTCAACGGTGTGCCTTCGGCCCTGCCGACCGCTCGCCGACCCGAACGAGGTTCCCGTGTCCGCTCCCGCTGGCTCTGCCACCGCTCAACCACCTGCTCGAATGGCCCACACAGCCGACCCCCCACCAACGGCACCAGCCACCGACGAGGCACCGGTCGCACCGCGGCGGGGCTTCCTGGCAGCCGGATGGGACAAATTCAGCGACAACGCCATCCCGAGCCTGGTCGTGGCTGTCATGGCGGGCCTGGTGCTGTTCTTCTTCAACGAGACCGGCGACCAGATCACCGAGACCAACGACCGGATCACCAGGCTCGAAGAGAGCATCGACACCCGATTCGCCGCCGTTGACGCCCGACTCACCAAGCTGGAGGAGAACCAGCAGCAGATCGCGGTGACGCTGGCGACACTCGTCGCCGAGTTCGCCGCATTCGAGGAAGACGTCGACGCCCGCTTCGCCGCCGTTGACGCCAGGCTCGCCAAGCTGGAGGAGAACCAGCAGGAGATCGCGGTGACGCTGACGAGGCTGGTGGCGCTCTTCGAGGCTCACTACGAGGTGCCGGTCACCCCATCGGGCTAGCGGAGCAGCTCGAATCCCTGGAGATCAGGGGCGCAGGCTGGGCTGGAGCTACTGCGACGGCGATCCACTGATCGTCAGGTCTTGGTTGCCGAAGATCCATCGGGAGGACTCTCCTACCCATGTGAAACCAACCATCACGCTTCGCAAGATGAATGTACGGGTATGCGGCACCGCAATTGAGGGACAGAATGGGGACGCTCCCCGACTAGGTGGAGTGACGAATCAGGAGATCTTAGACGTTGTAGCAACAACTTAGTTACGCAACGTAGGCCATGATGTGGCTATGGGCATTGAAGAGAGACATGCGATGGGCAAGCTCACCGCCGCCTCCGTCAGAGGCATAAAGAAGCCCGGAAAGTACTACGACCTGCACGGGCTGATCCTGCGGGTGGCGCCCGGAGGGTCCAGGCAGTGGGTCTGGCGGGGCACCGTCCGAGGGCGGCGCCGAGACATCGGAATGGGCGCGGTGGCGTACACGACGCTGGCCGAGGCCCGCGACATCGCCTACCAGTACCGCAAGCTGGCCCGGGCCGGGATCGACCCCAAGTCGAGGCGGGCCAACGACTGCGCCCCCACCTTCGCGGAGGCCACGGAGCAGGTGATCGAGGCGTACCGGCCCGGCTGGAAGGACACCGGCCGTTCCGAGGAGAACTGGCGGTCGTCGCTGAGGCGGTACGTCTACCCCGCGCTGGGGTCCACTCCCGTGGATGAGATCACGACGGCCGACCTAGTGCGGGTGCTGCTGCCCATCTGGCACACCAAAGCCGAGACCGCCCGCAAGCTCAAGACCCGCCTCGGGGTGGTGTTGCGCTGGAGTATCGCCGCCGGATACCGCACAGACGACCCCGCAGGCCCCGCGCTGGCCGTGGCGCTGCCCCGCCACACCACCCCGGCCAAGCACCTGGCCAGCCTGCCCCACGACCAGGTCGGCCCGACCCTCGAGAAGCTCGACACGCTGCCGAGGGCTTGGCCGCCCACGGTGGCGTGCCTGAGGTTCCTCGCCGCTACCGCGGCCCGCTCCGGCGAGGCCCGGTTCGCCACGTGGGACGAGGTCGACCTCG
>VXNG01000134.1 GCA_009840695.1 Acidimicrobiaceae bacterium | reverse complement strand
CTCGGCGCACATCGCGCTCGCGCCGGCCCAGCATGGCCGCGTCCACCGTGATGCAGAGCACTTCGAATCCGGCCTCGGCAGCTCGCAGGATCATGTCCTTGAGCAGGCCCTTGTCACGCCACACATAGACCTGGAACCACTTCGAGCCATTGCTGACCGCGGCCACTTCCTCCACCGAGCGAGTGCCCATCGTGGACAGCGAGTAGGGCAGCCCGGCACGTTCGGCGGCCCGGGCGACGGCCAGCTCGCCTGGAGGGTGAGCGATACGCGTGAAACCCGTCGGAGCCAGGATCAGCGGGAAGGGCACCTCGCGACCCAGGATCGTGCCGGTGGTGTCTACGCTGCCCATGTCGCGCAGCACCCTCGGCACGAACTCGAGCTCCCGGAAGGCGCGAGTGTTGCGGTCCATTGCAACCTCGTCCTCGGCCCCTCCATCGATGTAGTCGAACACGCCGCCAGGAAGCCGGCGTCGTGCGATCCGGCGCAGATCCTCAATGCTCGCCGCCCTCTGAAGCCGCCGCTTCGTGGCGCTGAACTCGAACCGGCGGAATCGCAGAACCGACCTGAGTGTGTCGATGATCATGGGCGCGACAATACGTGAGCCCGCTATCTGTGTCAGCCCGAAACCAGGGACAATCTGGCGTGGGCCTGGCGCCGCAGTGCAGTTGCCTCCTGTTCAAGCCTGGAGGCTTCGCTGCGCAGCGCCCGGCTGGTTGTCGCCAGGTCGAAGCCGAGGCAATACAGTGCCGCGCCGATGACGTGGCGCAGCCTGGTGCGGCTGGCAGTGGCGGCTCGACCCCGCCAGACCTCTGCATGGTGCAGGGCGACCACAGGTTCGTGGCGGTCCGTCAACGCAATTCGCCGACGGTCGAGGACATCGGCAACGGAGCGGCACCTCTCAGCCCGAAGCATCTTGAGAGTTGCCTGTTGAAAGAGCTGATCACTGCTCCACATAGAATGAAATATATCAATATGGATTCCAACAGCTACCATCGAAGTCCTGCTGAGGGACCGGCAGAGAGTGCGCCGGGGAGATGATTGAGCAGGACCTCGTCGATTTCGCGGTGGACGCGACTCGCCGGGCCGGGCACCTCACCCTGGACTGGTACCAGTCGCGAGGCCTGTCGGTGACGGCGAAGCGCGACGGCTCACCCGTCACCGAAGCCGACTACGCGGCCGAGCGGTTCTTGCGCTCGGAGATCCTGGCAACATACCCCGGCGACACAATCCAGGGTGAGGAGGAGGGTGAGGTGGCCGGCCAAACCGGGCGCACATGGGTAATCGACCCGATCGACGGCACCAAGGCCTTCGCTCAGGGGGTGCCGCTCTTCGCCACGTTGCTGGCCCTGGTCGATGATCACGGACCGGCGGTGGGAGTGATCTGCCTGCCCGCCCTGGACGAGTGCGTCTGGGCCGGCCGGGGCCGCGGGACCCGCTGGGACGGCGTGCCGTGCCGGGTCAGCAGCCACACCGGTCTCAGAGAGTCCTATGTATGCACGAGCGGTCTTTCGTATTGGCCGGACCGCGCCCTAAAGAGAGTTCGCGCCGCGGGAGCACGGGTCCGAACCTGGGGTGACGCCTACGGCTATGCCTTGGTGGCCACCGGCCGGGCCGAAGCCATGGTCGACCCTGAGTGCTTCGACTGGGACGTCGCTCCGATGTCCGTCATCATCGCCGAGGCCGGGGGACGGTTCTCAGACACTGCCGGCACCGACGACTGGCGAAGCGGTTCAGCCGTAGCCACCAACGGCATCCTGCATGACAATCTGCTGAGCTGCTTCAAATAGCCGCGTCGCGTGACAGCGCGAACCCCTCGAATCTGCAGGGCCGCAGCCTTCGAGCCGCCACTTCCCTCAGCAAGCCCTCCGGGTCGGTGATCGACGCCAGCCCTGCGGCACCTGGCTCGACCCTGTTGACAAGAAGGTGGAGAGCCGTCGAGGCAGCTACCACGGCGGCGCCCTCCGCCGGGCGAGCCTGGGCACCGAGCACCACCACATGGCGGCCAGCGTTGTGCCAGCCGCGGAGCTCGACGCGTACTGCCCCGACTCCCCCTTCGGGATGAGGGCGGCGCATCATCGGCAGTGGTGCCGTCAACCGGTCCCGACGGGTGGCGGCCATACGGGCTGTCACCCGGTCGACGCCGGGGAATGCTGGCACCAGCAGCAATGCATCCGGAAGCGCGCCCCGGTAACAGTCCCGCCCGGCCACGGGATCGGGGAACCAGCACAGTTCCCTCCCCGATCCACCGGGCCGGCGAGTCCAGCGGCCGTCCCGCCAGTCAATGGCGAGGCTGCTGAGGGCACGATGGTGCTGGCGAGCGCAGGCCGGCCCCCCCGTGCCCACCTTGGCGACGTGAATCTCGTCGACCAGGTCGAACTCTGCCGCGCCGACGCGGGCCATCAGGCAAGTGAGGCCGGGCATGAAGCCGGCACCCACCACCAGCGGTACGCCGTGGCGCCTGGCCTGCTGATCGAGCGCCAGCAGGTCGCGGGTCTCGATGATCTCGTTGGTGGTTGTGACGACTCCGGCACCCGCTCGTATCGCGTTGAGGGCCGCCGCGGTTTGCGTACCGGCCGTGGTGGCCACCACCACCAAGTCCGCGGAATCCGGTACAGCCAGGCTCCGGCCGAACGCCACGGAGTCGTCGAATGAACCGGACAGGACCCGCAGCCGATCCGGATCCGTGTCCCGTACCTCCACGGAGCCGACACACGGGCTGGCCGCGAGCACGCGAACGATCCGGGCCCCCGTCGCGCCGGCACCGAACACGACGACGCTCGCGGCAGCGTGATCAGGGGCCATCAGCACGTCCGCGAGCAGGTGATGCCCGTGACGGGTCTTCGGAAGGCGCCGAGCGAAGCCGTCTCACGCCAATTCGTCATCTCGCAGCTCGCGCCAGCCTCCCGTCTGAGGGGGGACGCCGCCACGACCGCGTACCCGGATGGCCGCGGCCACCGCCATCCCGACGACGACGGCAACGAACGTCCGGCGGACCAGAGTGATGAATCCTGCGGCCAAGACGGCCTCCGGGCGGGGTCAGGCTGGCGGGCTGGAGTGTGGGGCTAGCTGGAGTCGAACCAGCGACCTCACCCTTATCAGGGGTGCGCTCTAACCGACTGAGCTATAGCCCCAGCGGCGCACCACGCTAGCTGCCCTCTGTTCGGTCGCCAATGGACGCGTCCGGTGGCGTAGGTGCAGGCGGGTCCATGCCGGGGGGCGGAGCAGCCACGAGAACGCGCCTGCGGGCCCGCCGTGGACGCGGGCGAGCCGTCTCCTCCTCGACCACAGTCAGGCGCACTCCACCGGTGACATCGCTGATCAGATTGAACAGCACCGCTCCGAGCACGGTCAGCCCACTGCCTGCCAGGACCATCACCAGACCTCCGACTGCAGCGATCCTGAAGATCTGGTCCGCGTTGATCTTGAACGACTCCAAGGCGAACAGCTCCACCACAAAGTTCTCGACGTTGGACACCAGGCCGGAGTTGACGGCCAAGTTCCACAACGTGACCCCTACAAAGAGCATTACCAGCCAGGCGCAGAAGTAGAGGAGCAACGACACCTTCAACACCGACCAGGGCTCGATGTGCCTCACGAGCCGGCGAACCCGGCGAGCACGCAGACGGCGGTTGGATCTAGCCCGAAAAGCGCGACCGAAGGCGGATCGGGGTGCTGGTCTCGGACGGGTCCCGAGCTGGGTCTCGTCGCCCTGACTCGAATCCGAACCGGACTTCGGGGATGCGGCGTCGGGGGAGGACGAACCGGGGTGCTGGTCACCGGCGCCGGACGTCGACTGTTCGCTCATAGGTTTCCCTGGCCGCTCCGACAACAACTCAGTCTACTGGGCACCGCCGTCACGGGGTTCGGTCCACTCGACCAGCCGTTCGGCTCTGGCCGTCTGTCTGGCCCCGCCCACCTGCACTTCGACGGTGACCAGCAAGGCATCGGTGTCGCCGGCCGCCTCCTGTTCGGTGTAGGAGAGCAACAACCCACCATTGGCGGCGGCCAAGGCCGCTGCCTCCTCGCGACCAGCGGCCGCGCCGGCCAAGGCCGCTGCGTCGGCCGCGGTACGGGCCCGGGCGCTCTCGTTCAGCAGCTGCCCGACCTCGACCGTCGCCACGACGGCCACCATCAGCACCAGCAGCATCACGACCATCAACGCCGCGGCCTGCCCCCCTTCCCGGTGCTCCGACCTCGCCCGGGCCGTCATCGCGTTTCTGATGCAGCTTCTGGGTTTACTTCAGGATCCTGGTCCGAGTTGCCATTGATATCGTCGCCGACGAGGGCAATGGCCACCACCTCGTCGCCGGGGTCAGGACTCATCACCGTGACGCCGCACGCCCAGCGGTCCTGGACCGAGACGCCAGCCGCCGGAATCCGGATCACTACGCCATGGCGCGTGGCCGCGAGAATCTCATCCTCAGGGTCAACCACCAACGTGCCGACGACCTCGCCCTTGTCTTGAACGAGTCGTATGCCCTTCACGCCTAGACCGGCCCGGTGCTTGCGCGGGAATCGCTCCACCCGCGTGCGCTTCCCATAGCCGGACGTCGTCACGTGCAACAACGTCGCGGCGGGACGGGCAGCCGCGCACGCCACGACCGAGTCGCCGGGGCGCAACCTCAGTCCGATCACCCCGGCGGCCGTCCGGCTCATCTCGCGTACCTCATCCTGGGCGAAGCGGATCGTCTGGCCGAGCCGTGACGAAAGCAGGATGTCGTGCACCCCGTCGGTCGGGACGACAGCCACGAGCTCATCGTCATCGCGCAGGTTTATGGCGATGAGGCCTGCCTTGCGGGACGAGTCGTAGGCCGTGAACTTCGTGCGCTTCACCCGGCCCTTGGCTGTGGCGAACAACAGGTACCGATTCATCTCGTAGTCACGGGTGTCGATCACTGCCTGTATCCGCTCGCCGTCCTGCAGCGACAGGAGGTTCACGATCGAAGTGCCCCGCGCGGTGCGCGAGGCCACCGGCACCTCGTGGGCCTTCAGCCGGTAGACCCGGCCCCGGTTGCTGAAGAACAACAGGTAGGAGTGGGCCGTGGTGTGGATCAGGTGCATGACGCTGTCGGCCTGCTTGAGCTT
>VXNG01000173.1 GCA_009840695.1 Acidimicrobiaceae bacterium | reverse complement strand
AGACCTTGACCTTGTGGGGGTCGGCGCCCAGTGCGCCGGCCCCCACAGCGCGCCCGGACGACCCGGCTCAGATGTAGGGCTCGGTGGGGCTGTCGATGCGTGAGATCAGGAACTCGCCGGCGGTGATGGGCTCGTAGCGCTCGGGACGCTCAGCGGTTACGCAGCTCGGGATGGTGGACACCACCGTCCGGGGATCCGGGTTCACGAAGAACGGGATGGAGTACCGGTCGGTGCCGGAGGATCCGACCACCCGGTGCGGCGTGGACCGGTAGCGGTCGTTGGTCCAGCGGGCCAGCATGTCGCCGAGCTGCACTAGCACGCTGCCCGCAGCCGCCGAGACAGATGTCCACGCGCCGTCGCGGAGTACTTCGAGGCCCGACAACCCGTCGACCGCCAGCAGGGTGATCGCCCCGTAGTCGGTGTGGGGCGTACTGAAGACCGGCGCGGAGCCGTCGTCGAGCCGACCGGTCTCCGGATAGTGCAGGAACCGCAGCCGGCACTGGGGCTCGGCCATACGGGACACGAAGAAACCCGGGACTTCCAGGGTCGTGGCCAGTGCCTCGAGTACACCGTCGGCTGTGGCCAGTGCAGCCGACTGGTAGGCCCGCACCGCTGAGACGAACCCGGCGCATCCGAGCGCCTCGACGGCGTCGAGGTCGACCTCGTCGGCGAGGCCGATGTCGATGTACTCCGCGGCCAGGCTGGACCGGCCCAGGTAGGCCGCGTCGGCGGGATCGCGGGCCTCGACCCGGTCAGGGACGTAGCCGTAGCGGTCGATCCTCGGCACCCGGTCCTTGACATCGGGTGGGAGCGCGAAGAACGTCCGGGCCGCACCGAAGGCTGCGTCAAGCTGCCGGTCGATGCCGTGGCCGGCGGCGAGGAAGAGCCCGTCGGTGGTGCAGGCCGACTCGATCTCCGCAGTCGTTTCAGACCGGCGGGCCGCATCGGAGCCGTTGGCTCGAAGGGCCGAGACATCGATGACCTGCGGCGTGAACGGAGCAGGGCCCGGCACAGCCTCGGCGGGCCCAGCCGCCTGCGAAGCCGCTCCGGCGTTACCGGCAGCAGGCGGGCTGTGGGACAATCCGTTCATGACTGAGCCTCAAGCTAGGGGGGCCGAGCGCGTCCGGCCAACGCCCCCGGAGTCCTCCGCCGACGGCCGGGCCTACGGCCGCGGGAAGGGTGAGTGGAATCCCGATCTGGTGGAGACGTCGGCCGGCACCCCCGCGGGAGAGCTGCTGCGCCGCTACTGGCATCCGGTTGCCCGCAGCTCCGAGGCCACCTCCCTTCCCCGGAAGGTGCGGATCCTCAGCGAGGACTTGATCCTGTTCCGCGACGGCCGCGGCCGTCCCGGCCTCGTCGAGCCCCGCTGCTGCCACCGTGGCACCACCCTCTACTACGGCCGGGTAGAGGATGACGGGATCCGCTGCCCCTACCACGGCTGGCTGTTCGCGGTGGACGGCGCCTGCCTCGACCAGCCCTGCGAACCCGACCGGGGCCGCAACCGGGCCTCCTACCGCCAGCCCTGGTACCCGGTGCGGGAGTACAACGGGCTGGTCTTCGCCTACATGGGCCCGGCCGACCGCCAGCCCGTGTTCCCCCGCTACGACATCTTCGAGGGCCTGCGCGACGACGAGGAGATCGTGATCATCGACCACTTCGCCTTCGGCGGTCCCACCGTGGCGCCCTGCAACTGGTTCCAGACCCATGAGAACGCCATGGACCCGTACCACGTGTTCATCCTCCACAACGCCATCAGCGGCCACCAGTTCGATCCGAGGCTGGAGATCTGGCCCCGCATCGACTGGCAGGGCCACGCCTGGGGCGTGACCGCCAGCCAGGACCGCGACCTGCCCGACGGCAACGTGCTGCACCGGGTGACCGAGATCCGCGTCCCCACCATCAGGGTGATCCCCACGCCGACCCTCACCGTGGTGGGCAAGACCAACAACATGTCGTGGTCCGTGCCCGTCGACGACACCCACACCTGGGTGGTGTCCATGCTGCGCAAGCCCAAGGACCGCCCGGCCCAGGGGCTGCCCACCTACGGCGGCGACAAGACCTGGTTCGACCTCGACGACGAGGGCCACCAGCGCTATCCCGGCGACTACGAGACCCAGGTCGGCCAGGGTCCGATCACCCTGCACTCCACCGAGCATCTGGCCTCCAGCGACCGGGGGGTGTCGATGGTGCGGCGCCAGTTCCTCGACCAGGTCCGGGTAGTGGCCTCTGGCGGCGACCCAGTAGGCGTCAGCTTCGACCCCGATGAGCCGCCGGTGTCGCTACGAGCCGGGAACTACGTGGTGGGACCGGACGACGAGACTCTCGCCACCGAGTACTCGTACGTGGGCTAGGGGCTGCGCCCCGCGGTTCAGCCCGTGTCTCGCAGCACCCGGGTCTGCTGGTCGGCTGAGGCCACCAGCCGCCCCCTGCGGTACACCCGGCGCGACATCGGTGCGTCGGCCACCGCGCCCCGCACCGAGGGCGCGTCTATGGCCACCATGTCGGCGGGGTCGCCCGGCTCGAAGTTGACCGGGGCCAGGCCCATCACCTGCCGGGCAGTGTTCGAAACCATGCCGTAGGCGTCGTCGGGCAGGCGATGTCCGGCCATCACCATCAGCGCGGCCGTCTCCAGCGGATCGCTGCGCCCCACCAGGTTGAACGGATCCTGCACGTTGTCGGCCCCCGCGGCCACGGCCGCGCCCGCGTCGAGCAGCGCTTGAACCGCGGTGAGCCCCCTCGGGGTGGCCCTCGGGTCGTCCCGGCCCTGCAGGAACAGGTTGGTCTGGGGCAGGGTGATCACCGAGATGCCCGCCGCGGCGACCTCGGCGGCCACCGCGGCCTGCACGCCGGGCGGCTGCATGCCCAGGCTGACGCAGTGGCTGGCAGCGATCGTGCCGTCGAAGCCCCGGTCGCTCACCTGGCGGGCCAGCTCGCGCAGCGTCAGGACCGACGGGTCGAGCGTCTCGTCGGTGTGCAGGTCGATGTCGAGACCGGCGGAATCAGCCAGCGCCAGCACGTCGGAGATGTGGGTCGCCGGGTCGTCCTGGAGGTTCGGGCAGCCTCCCACCAGATCCACACCGGCCTCAACCGCCTCCTCCAGCGCACGAACGTTGGCCGCGCTGTCGGGTCCGGTCATCGGCCAGCCGGTCAGCGCCACCATCTGGAAGTCGATGAGGCCCTCCATGGCCCGCGCCGCCTCCTGCACGGCCAGAACGCTGACAATGCCGATGTCGGCGGTGACGTTGATGTGGGTGCGAACCGCGGTCACGCCGTGCACCAACAGCAGCTCGAAAGCCTGAGTGGCCCGCTCCACGGTCCGCTCATAGGACAGCCGCCCCTTCTCCGCGGCCGCGAACCAGGCCTCGATGGCGCCCATGAGGTCGCCCTTGGGGTTGGGCACCTCGTCGGCGGTCAGGGCCTTGTCGAGGTGGGCGTGGGGCTCGGCCATGGCCGGCAGCAGCAGCCAGCCGTCCAGATCCTCGACGTCAGCATCACCGTCGAGCGCAGTCGAGCCCGCGGCGGCGACGCCGGAAATCGTGCCGTCGGCGGTGTCGATGCTGACATCCACACCGCGTCCGTCGGCGAGCCGAGCATTGCGCAGCACTCTCACGAGCCAGCCTCCCTTGCCGGTTCCGATCGCGCTCCCTTGTCTATACGGCGGGTATCCGCGATGAGAATCTCAGAAGACGGCGCCGGCCTCGCGCAGCCGGGCGACCTCGGCCGTGTCGAAGCCCAGTTCGGCCAGGATCTCGCTGGCGTGCTCGTTGAGCCGGGGAACGGACGGACGGAACCCGGGCTGGGTGGCAGAGAACCGCGGGGCCAGACGGGATTGGCGGATCCGGCCCGCGGTTGGATGGTCCCACTCCACGAGGGTCTCGTTGTGGCGGATCTGGGGATCGTCGTGCAGATCCTGGACCGCGGCGACCTCCCCGCACGGCACGGAGTTCTCGTGCATCCGGGGCACCAGGTCGGCGACCTTCCACTTGGCGAACTCCTCCTCCAGCAGCCCGCCGAGCTCCTCGGACAGGCCGCGGCGACCCTCGTGGGTGCCCCACTGGGGGTGGTCGACCCAGTCGGCCCGGCCCAGGGCCCGGTAGAGGCCGTGGAACTGCTTGTCGCTGACCACGAAGTAGACGATGTGGCCATCGGCGCACGGCGTGAGCCGGTACAGCGTGGACAGGTGCCGCCCCTCGCTGGCGTCGGTGTCCAGCAGCGTGTCGGCCATGCCGCCGTCGGGCCACAGGAACTGCACCGCGGTGTCGAACATGGACAGGTCGATGTGCTGGCCTCCGCCGCCGTTGGCCCGGGCGAACAGGGCCGAGGTGATGGCCAGCGCGGCCATCCAGCCCGAGGCCTTGTCGATCACCCCGTTGCGCACCAGGTCGGGGATGGGCACCTCCGGGTTCACCTGGATGTCCACGTAGCCAGTCACGGCCTGGATGATCGGGTCGTAGGCGGCCCGGCCGGCGTAGGGACCGGTCTGCCCGTAACCCGACATCGAGCAGTAGATGATCTCGGGATTGACGGCGGCCGCGTGCTCGTATCCCATGCCGAGGTTGTCCATGATCCCGGGACGCATGTTCTGGACGGCCACATCGCAGCCGGCCAGCAGCTTCAGTCCGAGATCCCGACCGGCGTCGGTGGAGAGGTCGATCTGGATCGATCGCTTGCCCCGGTTGCAGTTGGCGACCGTGCTGTTGATGCCGCCCTTGGCGTAGCGGGCCAGCCGGGACAGGTCGCCCATGCCGGGCGGCTCCACCTTGATCACGTCCGCGCCGAGGTCGGCCAGCAGCATGGTCGCGGTGGGCCCGGCCAGAACCTGGGTCAGGTCGACGACTCGGATTCCCGCCAGCGGTCCCTGCGCCATCGTTCGCTCCCTGTTGGTTGATCGGCTCTGATCGGAGTCCTACATCTTCACACACCGGATGCCGGCGATGACAGGCTCACCGCGCAGTGGGTCTGTTCGCGGCGTTGCACGGGCCGCGCTAGCGTCGCGCGCCCGAGTCCCCGGAGGTGCCGAGTGAAGACCAGAGCAGCGGTGCTGCGAGAGACCAACGCCGACTGGAGCGTCGAGGAGATCGAGCTCGACGGACCCGGACCCCGCGA
>VXNG01000058.1 GCA_009840695.1 Acidimicrobiaceae bacterium | reverse complement strand
CACGGTGAGCTCGTAGCGCGACAGCCAGTAGTCGGCCGCCTTCACCAGGGCCAGCACGGCCAGTATCGCCGACAGGTGCACCTTCACCGATGGCAGCACCCTCGGCGCGCCCCGGGGGACCTGGCCCCGGATGCCGCCGTTGATGTAGTGGGCTATGCCGACCACTACGAGGATGATCATGAAGGCGGCGAAGGCCCAGTTCACGAGGAACGTCAGGAACGGGAGCCGGAACACGTAGAACCCGATGTCGGTGTTGAACAGCGGATCGACGGTGCCGAAGTCCTTGCGGTTGACGAAGAGCAGCCACTCCTCCCACTGGTTCGAGACCCCGGACGCGGCCAGCAGCGAGAACACCACCGAGACCACCAGGCGGACCAGCCGGGTGCGGCCCGACAGGATGTCGTGGAAGCGGCTGAGCATCTCCTCTTCGGGGCCTGGCGGGCGGACGGCGGGCTTCAGGCGCTCGACTATCAGCAGGTTGATCCAGATCAGGATGAAGAAGATGGCCACGAAGATCACGAACAGCGCGATCTTGGCCAGCAGCACGCGGCCCCACACGTCGGTGCGGCCCAGCGAGTCGAACCACAGGTAGTCGGTGTAGAAGCGGGCGATGCCGCGTAGCGACAGCAGCAGGACCAGCAGGCCGCCGGCTATCAGAACCGCTATGAATCGAGTTCTTCTAGTGCCGAAGCGGGGCCGGCCGCCGGAGGAGGAGGGAGAGACGGTGCGCACCGACGGTCACGATATCGGCTCGGGCCAGCCAGCGGTGAAGGCAGCTTCGGCCGCGGAGTCAGCCCGGCGCGATCGGGACTCCCGGTAGATCGAACGCACGACGCTGCTCAGCTCGTCGGCGTCGTCGGTCTCCTCTATCAAATCGCTGAGGCGGGTCCGGACCGGCTCGACCAGAACGGACACGATGGCCGCGCCGGCCGCGGTGAGATCTATGTCGTCGATGCTCACGTCGATGTCGGACGCGAAGTCCTGCATGGGCACGCGCACGGCGCGGGTGTAGGCCTTGGTGTCGCCGGCGATGGTGGAGCGCACGGCTCGGATCCCGTTGCGGCGAATGCCGTCGAGCAGATCGCCCTGCTCGTCCACGACCAGCCGCTTGAGCCTGCGGGCAATCCCCCCCCACCGCCACGGCCCGGGCCGCGCCTACGAGATCGTCGGGATCGGACGGCTCGACGGCAGCGGTGTGCTCGACGGCGAACTCCTCGTCGAACTCGTCGGCGAACCCGGCCGGCTCGCCGGCGACTCCGCCCGGCACCGGGAGCACCGCGTCATCAGTTGCGCCCGGTTCGGTTGAGGTCGGCTCCGGCGACGCGGTCACGGGCTGGGCCGTGATGGAGCGCAGCCGGGCGAAGATGGCCTCTGCATCCGATGCCGGGGGGGCACCGGTATCGGGCCCGGCCTCGCTGGACACGGTGCCGGATGGGTCAGCACCGGCGTCTGGTGCTTGCTCATGGTGCAGGCCGGCTCCGGCGTCGAAGGCGACGTCGGCCTCGGCCTCGACGTCGTAGAGACGTGCGGGGGCACCGGGCGGCTTCGGCGACGCCTCGAGGGTCAAGCCGGCGATCTCGACGGACTCGTCCCCGGCTTCGGGTTCGTCGCCATCTTCGGGACTGTCCGGCTCCCCGGCGCCGGTGGAGGTGTCGGCGGGAGCTGGAGTCTCGTCTCCGGCGGATGCCTCGGTAGCGGGCTCACCATCGAGGTGCGTTCCCGCCAGGCCGGCAGGCGCCTCCTCCGCGGGCCCGCCATCGAGGGGCGTTCCCGCCAGCCGAGCCGTTGCGATCTCGGCCTCGATCTGGGCGACGGTGGACTCCGGCCGGGCCGCGGCACGCAGCCCGGCCCGCTCGGCCGCGGCGGCAGCCCGGGGTCCGGCCTGGACCAGCTCCTCGATCCAGCCGTCCAGTCCCTGGCGGAATATGCCGAGCGCTTCGGTGAGGCGGTCGTGCATCTCCCGGAGCTGCTCCACCTCGATCTGGTACTCGCGGCGCTTGCCGGCCAGGTCGGCCAGGATCCTCTCCCGGATGTTCCGAGCCTCCTGCAGGATGTTCCGGCCCTGCTCGCGGCCGTCCTCGATGGCGGCCGCCGCGGTCGCCTGGGCCTCGCCGACGATGCGGGCGTGCTCGGTCTCGGCGCGCTCGATCCTCTCCTGGGCGGCGTCGCTGGCCGACTGAAGGATACGGGTCGCCTCGTCGCCCAGCGCCTCGGCCACCCGGCGCGACTCGAGCACCTCCGCAGGGGTGTCCTCCAACTCCGCGATCCGGTGCGACAGCGAGCCGACCAGTGTGTTCAGCCGGCGGATCTCCGCGGCCGCCTCGCGCAGCCGGGCGCGGACGGGCTCGGGTTCGTAACCCCGGCGCACGGTGGCAAAGTCGGCCTCCTCCACCGCTCCGGGCTCCAACCCGACTCCGGGATCCGATCCCCCGCCGTTCTCCATGGCTCCTCCGAGGCCACCAGCGCGCTCGTTCCTGCTGGCGCGCTAGTTGCGGTCAGTCCACAACGATAGTCAGCCCAGCAGGCGAGCAAGATAGTCAGCCGAGCAGGCGAGCAACGGGCTCGCCTCCTGCGCCCACCAGCGCCTGCAGCGCGTCATCCAGCGTCGCCACGCCAACCACCGGGACGTCACCGGCACCCGACAGGGCCTCGTCCACCGACGCCTCGGGCACGATGATCATCTGGGCACCCGCATTGCGGGCCGTCACCGCCTTCTGGGCGACGCCTCCGACATCGCCCACCGATCCGTCCAGGCGTATGGAGCCGGTGACGGCGACCCGCTTGCCCCCGGTGAGCTCGCCCGGGGTCAGCACGTCGAGCATGACCAGCGTGAAGGCCAGACCGGCCGACGGTCCCCCCACCGCGCCCGAGGCGATTTCGACCTCGAACGGGAGCGGGGACCGCTCGCCGCGCTCGGTGATCCCGCTCAGCCCGATGAACGGGCCACCGTGGTCAGGATGGGTGCCAAGCATCAGTTCCACGTCGCGCCGCTCGCCGGTCTCTGAGTTCTCCACCGTGATCACGGCCGTTTGGTCCGGCTCCAAGTCTGCCAGCACTGCTCGCAGCGACGCGACGGTGGTGACGGGCTCTCCGTCGATGGCCAGGATCACGTCGGTGACCTCCAGCAGGCCATCGGCCGGGCCGCCCGACACCGTCTCCAAGAACAGGACGCCGGTGAAGTCAGCCGCGTGGACACCGAGATGCTCAAGGGCCACGATCGTGGCCGCGTCCTTGGAGCTGTCCATCAGGTGACGGTTGTGCGAGCGCTGCTCGGAGTCCGACCGGTCGCCGAAGACCGACTCCCGGCTGCGCAACTCGATCGTGTCGTCCATCGAGGACCTGACCCAGTCGAGCACGGTCAAGTCGCTGTCGATGGCGACGGTGAGAAGCAGGATCTCACCGTCGGGATCGAACACGTCTATGCCGTCGGCTTCGACCCGGCCGGATGTGGCGATGGCGGTGCCGGGCAGGAAGGCCACCGCGTCGTCGTCCACCAGGGAGTCGCCCGGCAGGAGTCGGCCGACCCACTGGGCCGGGACGAAGTACAACCCGGCCGCGACCGCCCCCACGACGGCCACGATGCCCACGAGGGTCAACCCGAGCCCGCGCCCGAACCGGCGACGGCGAGGCGGGCCCGGCGGGGGCAGGAGCCCACCCGGCGGGAGGGGCTCCGGCATCGGGTAAGCCGGAGGGAGCGGACCCGGCGGACGGGAGCCGGGCACCGGGGAAGTCGGCGGGGGGGAAGCTAGCGTGGCGGACCGTCCAGTCGTCTTCACTCGAGCGCCGTTCATTCACGCGGCGTCCGGACACCAAGGTACCGCCATGGCGACAGCACCGACCACCGGCGAAGCGCCCTCCACAGCACGGGACGGACACGACCGGTGGGCCCGGATCGCCCGCTCGACCCGCCGCTCGGCTCGGGCGTTGGGCCGGTCGGCTCGGTCGACCCTTCGATCAGCGTGGACAGCCCGCCGGTGGCGCCGCGTCCGGCTCATCGACGTGCTGCGCGTCCTGGGCCTGGCCCGGCGGGCAGTGCCCCACCCGGTGGTGGGCCCGAAGGCCTACCCGCAATGGTGGCAGCGGATCTTCGCGCTGCTGGTGCTGGCGGCGATGGTGGTGGTCATCGGCTTCGTGCTGGCGGCGTTGGTGGGCCTGGGGGTCGTGGTGGCCGGCTTCCTGCTCGAGCAGTTCATCGCCTGAGACAGGTGGACGCCGGAAAACCCGCGGCGGGCAGGCAGCACCGGATGGCGGAGGGGGCCATCGGGCGGCGCCGGGAGGCGGCCGCAGCCGGGCATGCGGGCGATGCCGCCGGGGCCCGGTTGTATCTCCACGACAGCGATCCGATGGTGCGCTCCAGCTCGCTGCGGGCACTGGAGAGGGCCGGGGACCTGGCCGACCGCGAAGTCGAGGCCGCCCTGGCCGATCCCGCGCCTGACGTTCGGTTGACCGGGCTCGAGCTGGCCGCCGGCCGCGACGGCATCAGTGCCGCCGCGGCTGCGGACCGGCTCACCGACGATGATCGCCGGGTGGTGGAAGCCGCCGCCTGGACCTGCGGCGAGAAGATCTCAGCAGGCCACACCGGCGGCGGCGAGTCCGAGACGGCCGAAGTGGTCGACGCGCTGGGGAGGGTGGCCCGGTCCCATGACGATCCGCTGTGCCGCGAGTCGGCCATCGCGGCTCTCGGCGCGATCTCCCATCCCGCCGGGGTGCCCGCGATCCTGGCCGGGCTGGACGACAAGCCCGAGGTCCGCCGCCGGGCGGTGATCGCGCTCGCCCCGTTCGACGGGCCCGAAGTCGACGCCGCGCTCCTGAGGGCGACCACCGACCGCGACAGGCAGGTCCGGACCGCGGCGACGGAGCTGCGTAGTCTCTGACGGTCGTCGGCGGGCTACTCGTATTCGTCGCTGAAGATCGAGAAGTCCATCCCGAGCTGCTCCAAGCATCGGCCCGCGCCCCGCACCACCGTCTCCAGCGGGGCGTCGACCCGCCGCACCCGCAGCGACATCTCCCGGGACAGGCGGATGTCCATCCCCCTGAGCAGCCCTCCCCCGCCGACGAGGTAGACGCCCCGGGCGATCAGGTCCTGGGCCAGCTCGGGGGGCGACTGCGACAGGCAGCTCAGCACCGAG
>VXNG01000070.1 GCA_009840695.1 Acidimicrobiaceae bacterium | reverse complement strand
CGAGTTCCCGGCCCTTGGCCGGATCCTCGAAGGAGTCGGCGAAGGCGGCCTCTCCTGCGATGGCGGGGTTCTTGGTCTGGGCCGCGGCCACGAAGGCGTTGTAGTCGGCGTTCAGCGGCGGGATCGACACGCCACCGACGAATCCGACCTTGCCGGTGGTGTTCAGCGCGCCGGCCAGGATGCCGGCCAGATAGGTGCCCTTGTAGTAGTCGAATCCGATGGAGACGAGGTTGTCGACGCCTCCCTCGAAGCCGAAGATGTGGATCCACCGGGTGTCGGGGAAGTCCGGGGCCACCGCGACGACGGCGTCCTGCATGGGCGGGAAGGTCACCGCGATGATGTCGGTGCCCTGGTTGGCCAGGTTGCGGAGGGTGGCCTCGAAGGTCGACGGGTCGGTCGCCTCGATGAACGTGATGTCGGCGCCGAAGTCGGCCTCCACCATCTCGAGGCCCCGCACGAGGTCGTCGATCGGCCCCAGATCGCCCGCCTTCTGGTTCGCCACTAGGGCGACCGACGGCGCCTCGGCCGGCTCGGGCTCCTCAGCGGGTGCCGGCTCCTCAGCGGGTGCCGGCTCTTCCACCGGTTCGGGCTCCTCTGCGGGCGCTGGCGCCTCGGCCGGCTCGGGATCGACCGCGTCGGTGGACGGCGCCTCGGCCGGTGCGGGCTCCGGAGCGGCGGTGTCCCCGTCGTCGTCGGCTCCGCAGGCCGCGGCCAGGAGGGCGCCGGCCAGCAGAATGGCTGAGAGAATGCGTCGGCTTCGCATGGGAGTCCTCCCTGCTTGTGATTTCACTAAAATATAGATCTTCAACAAATAGAAGTCAATCGCGAACGGCTGCAGTGGGGTCAACGCCTCTGCGGCGCCGGTTCAGCGGCCCTCCCAGCGCGGGGCGCGCTTCTCGCTGAAGGCGCGGACCCCCTCCTCGCCGTCGGACGATGCCAGCACCTCCACCAGGGCCGGAAGGTTGGCCATGCGGGCGTCGGCCGCGGTCATGTGGGCCGTACGGCGGACGATCTGCTTGATGGCCCGCAGCGACAGCGGCGCGCAGGCCAGCAGGTTCTCCAGCCAGCGGTCGGTGGCGGCGTCGAGTTCGGAGGCGGGCACGATCTCGTTCAGCAGGCCCAGAGCGAGCGCCTCGGCCGCGCTGAACCGCCGGCCCGTCAGCAGGACTTCCATGGCCCACTTGGCAGGTAGCTGCCGGGCCAGCGACACGATCCCCCCGTCGAGAGGCAGGCGGCCGAGCCGGGGCTCCACGAAGCCCAGCACGGCGTCCTCCGAGGCCACGGCCAGGTCGCATCCCACCACCAACTCCAGGCCGCCTCCGAGGGCGTAGCCGTTGACCCGGGCCAGCACCGGTACGTCCAGGGAGTCGCGCAGCGTCAAGTGGCCGAAGCCGTGCCTGCGGGCGTGCAGCCAGTAGTCCAGGCCGGTGGGGCCCTCGGCCCGCATGTCGTCGCCAGCGCAGAATGCCCGGTCGCCAGCGCCGGTGAGCACCACCACCCGCACCGAGCGGTCCGCCTCGATGGCCTCCCAGGCCCGCCTCAGCTCGTCCTGGTGGGACTGGTCGATGGCGTTGAGCCGCTCGGGACGATTGATCGTCACCCTGGCGACGTGGTCGCTGACGACCAGATCGATGCTCACGCCAGAACCCCGGCCGCGGTCAGCGCGCCGACTCGCTCGGGCGCGATCCCGTAGTCCGCCAGCGCCTCGGCGGCGCCTTCGCCCGGCGCCGGCGGCGGTCGATGCATCGGTGTCGGCGCGTCGGGCAGATGCACCGGCGACGCCACCGACCGCAGCGGGGCGCGGCCCGGGCGGGGCATCTCCACGATCATGGATGCGGTGTGCGGATCCTCCAGCGCTTCGCCGAGGGTTCGCACCGGGGCGCATAGCACGTCCTGCGCCTCCAGCCGTTCGATCACCTCTGTCGCGGTGAACCCGCCGATGGCCGCGGCGATCAGAGTCTGGAGGCGGGGCCGGTTGGCGGCCTGGTCGGCCATCGTGGCGAAGGAGGGATCGGCCGAGAGGTCCTCCAGATCCAACGCCTCGCAGATGTCGCGCAGGGGGTTCGGCTTGAACGCCCCCACCAGCACTACCTCGCCGTTCGCTGCGGCGAACGTGCCCACGAGGGGCATTCGCGCCCAGTTGAGAGGGTCGCGGCCCATCAGCGCCATGGTGGCCTCAAGGACCTGCATGGCAAGGAGGGAGTCGTAGAGTGAGACCTCCACCCTCTGGCCCCGTCCGGTCCGGGTCCGCTGGAGCAATGCCATAAGGATCCCCTGCACCATGTGCATGCCAGCGGTGTAGTCGGCCAGCGAGACGGGGTAGATGGCGGTCGGCTGGTCTGGGTCGGCCTTGTGCGACATCGCGCCCGTAAGGGCCTGGGCAAGTATGTCCTGGCCGCCCTTCCGGGCGTAGACCCCACCGGTGCCGAAGCCAGTGCCTTGGGCGTAGACGATGCCGGGATTGATCCCCGAGAGGCGCTCGTAGCCTAAGCCCAGCCGCTCCATCACCTCCGGCCGGTAGTTATTGACCACTACGTCGGCCGCAACGACCAGATCGTCGATTAGGGCCAGACCATCAGGGTCGCGGACATCGACGACGATGCTGCGCTTGTTGCGGTTCACGGCGCCGAAGGCCGGGTGCTCGGCGCCGTCGGGATCGTCGAGCGCCTGGCGGAAAATGTCGCCGCTGCCGGGACGCTCGATCTTCAGCACATCGGCGCCGTGGTCGGCCAGGAGCTGGGTGGCGACTGGGCCCATCAGTATCTGCGAGAAGTCCAGGACCCTGATCCCGGCCAGCGGTTGGGGAGCGGGGTTGCTCACGGGCTCGCCGCCGTGGTGGTAGCGGCCGGCCGCGCCCGCGGCGACGGGATGTCGCCCGGGTCGGCACCCTGACGGCGCAGGCGCCGCTGCACTGCGGCCACGTCTGCCTTTCGGACGGTGACTCCGGAGTCCAAGGCCTCGACCGCGGCCGCGCCCGCGGCCTCACCCATCGACATGCAGGGCGGTATCTCCCTGGACAGCTTCTGGGCCTCGGGAGTCACCGAATAGTGCCGACCGGCCACGAGCAACTGCTCCACGTGCTGCGGCAGCAGGGCCCGGTACGGGGTGTAATAGCCGCGGCCGCGGGCCACGCTGTCGGCGAAGTGCACCCGGTCCACCACGTCGTCCTTGGTCACGACGTACTCGCCCTCGATGAGGCGCGACTGCCTTACCCCGATCTGGGGCGCCACATCGATCACCACCGCCTTCTCGAAGCCCGGATAGTGCTCGCGGACATACTTCAGGAGGCCGGCAATCTTCTGGCGACCCTCCCGGTCGGCGGCGGTGAGATCCTCGACGCTCAACCCGTCGTAGCCGTTCATGTGCGGACAGTTGCACCACACCACGCCGGGCAGGGGCGTCTTCAGCCACCACTGGGCCCAGGAGCCGCCGAGGATGCGCCGAGCGGCGCGGTTTACTTCGTGGCACTCAGCGGGCTCGGAGTGCTCGAAGCGCTCCGCCGCCTGGGTGTCGACGTTCCCGAGACGGAAGACGGTGGTCACCATGTAGGAGCCCTCCACAAAGGGCGCGCCGGCACCGGCGGCCACGTCGGCGTCGCCGCTGGCGTCGATCACGACATCGCCCAGCACGGCCTGGGGCCCGGCCTTGGTCTCGCAGACCACGCCTGCGATGGTGTCGCCCTCCATGATCGGCGCCGAGTACCAGGAATGGAGCCGGACATCGACCCCGGCCTCCGCCACGAGGTCGTTGGAGACCCGCTTCCAGCCGTCGGGATCGAATGCCACCGCGTAGACGATGGACTTCTTTGGTCCCTTGGCGTAGAGGTCGAACAGGCCCCAGCGGGACCAGCGGCGCCACATCTCGTCGCTGAGGATGCGGTCGCACGGCGGCGGGTAGACGGCCAGTCCGAGCGCGTGCAGGCGCTCCACCATCTCCTGGGCGATACCACGCACGGTGATCTCGGCCGCGCCGTCGGCGAAGTCGTCGAGCACCAGGACCATGCCTCCCGCGGCCAGGCCGCCCAGGTAGGCGTAGCGCTCCAGAAGGGTGACGCTCGCCCCCTGGCGCGCCGCCGAGACCGCCGCGGCAAGGCCGGCCGGCCCGCCCCCCACCACCACTACATCGCTACGGGACACGACGTGGGCACCGGCGGCCGGTCGGATGACGGGGGCGTCCATTACCGCGCGACCCTCAGAAGCTCGGCGGGGTCACCACCCACAGCGACACCGAGGTGACCTCACCGGGGTTCTCGTACCAGTGAGGGATTGTGGAGCTGTAGGAGATCGAGTCGCCGGCCTGCAGCACGTAGTAGGTGCCGCCGACGTTCACGGCGTGGGTTCCCTCCAGAACGATTCCGAACTCCTCGCCTTCGTGCGCGAACGGTGTGTCCCTGGTGGAGTACCCCGGCTCAGTGACGATCCGGATCGCCTCCAGGGCGCTGTCGAGCCGAGGGGTGAGCATCTCGGCCAGGATGAGTTCCTCGTCGCCCAGACTGAGGCGGCGTCGCTCCCCGCGACGGACCACCGGCGAGGACATCTGCTCGCCGGCCACGAGCCGTGCCACCGGGATGCCGAGGGCGTGCGCCACTTGCACGAGGGTGTTGAACGAGGGGTTGCCCTGCCCCCGCTCCACCTGTGAGAGCAACCCGGCACTGACGCCCGAGGCCGAGGCGAGCTGCTCCAGCGTCCACTCCCGGAGCTTGCGCAGTCGCTTGATCTCCCTGCCGACCGTCTGCACGGTGAGCGGCGGTCTGTCCGCGCTGCGGAGGCCGGCCTCGACGGTGGGCGTGTGCCATGTCGACGTGTCGTTGTGCGAGGTTGAGTGCGAGTGAATCACCTTCATCAATCTACTGACCGCCCAAGTACGACCTGTTTTCACTACAATATAGTATTTCAATATGATGACGCAGCCGCGGCAGTCGGATGCTGTGATTGTCGGGGCAGGCGCCTCGGGCGCGGTAGCGGCCGCTCGCCTGGCCGCCGCCGGCTTCGACGTGGTCTGTCTCGAACAGGGCGACTGGACGGGTCCGGCCGACTACATGAGCGACCGGCCGGAGGCCGAGCTGGCGTGGGTCGAGCGGTGGAACCCCGACCCGAACGTCCGCCGGGCGCCGGCCGACTATCCCCTGACCGGCGAGGCCGATGTGCGTCCCGTCATGTACAACGGCGTCGGCGGGGGACTGGTGCAGTGGGCGGCCATGTGGCAG
>VXNG01000087.1:3729-5218 GCA_009840695.1 Acidimicrobiaceae bacterium | reverse complement strand
CTACAACGACATGACCATGCTGGCCGCGGCCGACTCCGGGATCCTGTTCCGGGCGCCGGACAACGTGATTGCCGAGCACCCGCAGTACCCCTGCTGCACGGCGTATGGGGATCTGCTGGGTCTGATCGATGACCTCATTCTGAATTTTTAATAAAGTATTTGCACTCCCCTGAGAAGTGCGCTACGGTCCGCGTCGAACGCTCTCAGGCCCCCCGCTCTGAAATTCGTTCGCTACCGAACGGTTGGTGTGCTACGGTCCGCCGCCATCGTCTCAGGAGGAGGTAATCCTATGAAACTCAAGTCAGTGGTCGCTCTCGTAGCGGTCTTGGCCCTGTTCGCCGCCAGCTGCGGCGAGGACGAGGAACCGGCAGCCCCCGACACCAGCGCGGCAGAGGCCGCGGCTGCGGAGGCGGAAGCTGCGGCGGCTGAGGCTGAGGCCGCGGCTGCGGCGGCTGAGGCTGAGGCGGCGGCTACCGCTGCGGCGGCTGAGGCTGAGGCTGCCGAGGCTGAGGCGGCTGCCCAGGAAGCGGCGGCTGAGGCTGAGGCTGCTGCGGCTAGGGCTGCGGAGGCGGAGGCGGCATTGCAGGCCGCCATGGAGGAGGCCGAGGGGGCCATCGACCCCGACGTCGTGGCCGAACTCGAAGCCCAGCTGGAAGCGGCTGAGGCTGAGGCCGCGGCTGCGGCGGCTGAGGCTGAGGCGGCTGCTGCCGCTGCGGAGGCAGCCATGGCCGGTCCCGAGCCCATGGTCCAGGCCGTCGACATCAGGGCCGCCCTGAACGCCGACCTCGCCAACTGCGGGCCTGCGCCGTCCGGCGATCCCATAAGGGTCGGCATGGCCATGGACTTCAGCGACGTTGTCGGCTTCGTCGATATCCCCGGCTCCAAGCTGGTGCCCCACTTCGCCAACCTGATCAACTGCGTCGGTGGTGTCAACGGCTCGCCGGTCGAGGTCCGAGTCGAGGATGTCGGCGGCGATGCCACCACCGCCGGCGTGGCCGCCCAGCAGCTGCTCGACTGGGGGGCCCACTTCCTCATCGGCCCGCCCTTCGCCGACTTCACCCTGCCCATCCTGCAGGCCACCGGCGGCCAGGTGCCGGTGTTCGTGGCCGCCTCTACCGAGCCCACGCTGTCCGACATCGAGAACAACTCGTTCCTGGTGTCCTTCGACGACTACGGGCAGTCCTCGGCCGCGGCTGAATGGGCGCTCGACCAGGGCATCACCCGGGCCTTCGTGTTCACCGAGCCGGGCCCCTACACGGGCTACAACCCCGACGTCTTCAAGGAGGTCTTCGAGGCCGGCGGCGGCGAGATCGTCGCGGAGCACACCTACGGGTGGTTCGTAGACACCGACTTCTCCGCCCAGGTGGCCGAGTTGTCGGAGGTCCTCCAGAACAACGAGGCCTTCTTCTCGGCTGCGCTCGGCTACCAGGTCACGGCGCTGAGGGGCCAGCTCGAGGGAGCCGGGTTCGACAACATCACCTACATCGGC
>VXNG01000087.1:0-3719 GCA_009840695.1 Acidimicrobiaceae bacterium | reverse complement strand
CGCCGCCAACGACGGCGAGGTGCTGGAGAGCCAGGGCTTCATGGGCCTCTACGTCGACTCGCTGCTGCTGGGCATCCAGGGCATCGTCAACTGCGGCTGCACCGACTCGGCCCAGATCGGCGACGCCGTCGCCCAGATTGAGGGCTTCGAGGGCTTCAGCGGCACCATTACCTATGTCGGCACCACCGGCACGCCCCCCAAGTCCGTGCCCATCAAGCGGATCGTCAACGGCCAGGACGTCCTCATCGAGATGAGGTGAGCCACACCGTTGGACGATACTGACCGGAAGCGGCCGCCGACAGGGGCAGACCCATGCTGCTCGAAGTGTCCGGGCTCACCACCCGGTATGGGTCGATCTCTGCGCTGCGCGATGTGAGCCTGTCCGTTGGGGACGGTGAGGTGGTCGGCCTCATCGGCCCCAACGGGGCAGGCAAGACGACGCTGCTCAATTCCGTCGCGGGGCTTCTGCCGCCCGCCGCGGGGACCGTGGTCTTCGACGGCGCTGACGTCACCGGGGCCCCACCCGAGTTGATGCTGCGGTCCGGACTGGCGCTGGTCCCGGAGCACCGCCGCATCTTCGCTGACTTCACCGTGGCCGAGAACCTGCGGATCGGCGGGATAACCCTGGCCGCGGCCGAGCGGGCCGAGATGCTCGAGGAAGTCGCCGAGGTGTTCCCGTTCCTGCGGAGCCGATGGGATGCGATGGCCGGCTACCTGTCGGGTGGCGAGGCCCAGCAACTCGCCATCGCCCGAGCGCTGATGTGCAGGCCCCGGCTGCTGCTCATGGACGAGCCCTCCCTGGGGTTGGCCCCGGTCCTCGTGGACTCCGTGTTCGAGCTGATCGCGGAGCTGCGGGACCGGGGCCGGACTCTGCTCGTCGTGGAGCAGAACGCGGCCCGGATGCTGGATGTCGCCGACCGCGCCTACGTGCTGCGGAGCGGGACGGTGGTGGGCCACGGCGCCGGCTCCGGGCTTCTCGCTGAGACCGATCTGTTCGATACCTTCGTGCGGGGGAGCGCGACATGACTGAACTGGCCCAGAACCTGATCGACGGGCTGGGGCGGGGCAGCATCTACGCGCTTCTGGCGCTTGGCGTGGCCGTGGTCTTCGGCGTGATGCACCTCCTGAACTTCGCTCACGGCGAGCTCATCACCGTGAGCGGCTACGCCGCCTACGCTGCCTTCAGCAACGGCTGGTCTTGGTACCTGGTGGCTCCCCTGATCGTGGTGGTGTCGGTAGTCACCAACCTGCTCATCGAGCGGATCGCCTTCAGCCGGGTGAGGGGCTCGTCGGAGTTCACTCAGCTGTTGACCTCCTTCGGTATCCACTTCCTGGTGGCGGCCATCTTCTTGATGTACATCGGCGCCCGGGTCCAGACGTTCGCGGAGCCGGGCTGGATCGCGGACACCTACTCGATCGGACCGGTACGGGTAGAGGTGTTCGACACCGTCGTCATCATCGTGACGATGGTGACCCTGGTCCTCACCGCCGCGATCCTCCAGCGCACCATGTTCGGGCTGTCGATCAGGGCCGCGGCGGCCGACTTCGACGCCGCCCGCCTGATGGGCGTCAACTCCGACCGCGTCATCCGGGGCGCCTTCGCCCTGTCGGGCGCGCTGGCAGGGATCGCCGGGATCTTCTGGTTGATGCGGGCCGGTCACACCTCGCCCACCTCCGGCATCAACCCGATGCTCAGCGGTGTGCTGGCCGCTCTCATCGGCGGGCTCGGCAGTCTCAAGGGCGCGGTGATAGGGGGTCTCGCCCTGGGGCTCGCCGAAGTGATGCTGCGAACCTGGCTGCCCGGCACCGCGGCCGCCCTCACCCAGGGTGTCGTGTTCAGCCTGATCGCGCTGCTGTTCATCTTCCGGCCCGGCGGTCTCGTCAACGTGGCCCACGCGGAGCGGGTGTGATGGCGGGGGCATCGTCGCCTGTGGCCTCATGGGTGCAGAACCGCCGGCGCGAGGCCGAACTGCTGTTCCCCAACCTGCGGCGCGACGTCGCCTTCCCGCTGGCCGGCTCGGTCGTGCTGTTCGCGTCCTTCGTCGGTGCCGGACTGCTGTACACGTTCATCGTCGAGGGCGCGTCGGCCGAGAAGCTGATCACAGCGATGTTCATCGACGCAATCATGGTGATCGGCATCCAGATCTACGTGGGCAACACCGGCGTGTTCTCCTTCGGCCACATCGGCTTCGGGGCGGTGGCCGGATACGCCTTCGCCCTGTTCGCCATCGCGCCCGAGGACAAGTACACCCGCATACCCAACGCCCCCTGGGGGCTGGCCGACGTGGAGATGGGACCCCTGCCCGCGACCGGAGTGGCTCTGGGGATCACACTGGTTGTGGCGGTGGTGGTCGGAATCGGCCTGGGACGCTCCGGGGCCCGGTCGGGCTCGGTGGCGGCCACCGTCATCACCCTGGCTCTGCTCTTCTTCACCCACGAGGTGGCTGCGAGCTGGAACGAGTTGACCGGCGGCGAGCGAGCCGGGCTGACCTTCGGGATCGGCGACACGCTCCAGACCCGCACACCGATCTACATCGTGCTGTTCGCGTCGATCATGCTGGCCCTGCTGTTCGCGCGCAGCAGCATCGGGCGGCTAAATCAGGCGGCCCGGGAGGACAACCTCGCGGCTCGGGCCATGGGCATCAATCCCGTCGTTCAGCAGACGGCCGCGCTGCTGCTATCGGTGGCGGTGGTCTCGGTGGCCGCCTCGCTGCGGGTCTACGAGATCGGCAGCCTGCTCCCAGAGTTCTTCTTCTTCCAGTACACGCTGCTCACGCTGGTCATGCTCGTCGTGGGCGGTCGCAACGGCGTGACCGGTGCGCTCCTGGGCGTGGGGGTGATCACCGCAGTGCGCGAGAGCGCCCGACGCATGGGCTCCGATGGCTACGAGATCTTCGGTCTCGGACTCGACGGGAACCTCGACTGGGTGTTCCGCGAGGGGCTGCCGACCGTGCTGCTCGGCTTGGCCATGGTCGTCTTCATGATCTGGCGCCCCAACGGCGTGCTCGACGACTGGGAGGTCGACGCCTGGCTGTGGCGCCGCTTCATCCGCCAGAAGCCTCCCACCGCGGCGGTTGAGGCCCCAGAACCCGAAGCCCTGGATCTGTCCGCCAGCGGGGTGACGGTCGAGTTCGGCGGCTTCCGGGCTCTCGACGGCGCCTCGATCGAAGTCTCCAACCGCGAGATCGTGGGGCTGATCGGCCCCAACGGCGCGGGCAAGACGACGCTCGTGAACGTCATGACCGGCATCGTGGATCCCACCACCGGGGAGGTTCACCTCGGCGAGATGGGGCTGACATCGGAGCCCTCCCATGCCATCGCACGGGCCGGCCTGGTCCGGACATTCCAAAACCTCAGGCTGTTCTCATCTCTCACCGTGCGCGAGAACGTCGAGGTGGCCGCACTCATGGCCTCGGTCCATCGCAACGGCGGCACCCGGACCGACGTCGACGCCATCGTGGCCGGAGCGGGCCTGTGGGACCAGCGCAACCGCCGAGCCGGCCAGCTCGACTACGGGAACTCCCGGCGGCTGGAGCTGGCCCGGGCCGCGGCGGCCGCGCCCGCCTTCCTGTTGCTGGACGAGCCGACCAGCGGAATGAGCGACACCGAGTCGCTGGCGATGGTTGAGAGCGTGAGGAGCATGGCGGCGGCCGTGGGCGCCGGGGTGCTGGTGATCGACCACGACCTCAACTTCATCACCGGGATCTGCGACCGCGTCT
>VXNG01000024.1 GCA_009840695.1 Acidimicrobiaceae bacterium | reverse complement strand
TGGATCTCGAGCTGCTCGGGAACCTTCTGGCGGGCCAGGCCGGCTGCCAGGCAGGTCTCAACCATCTCCTCGAAGGTCAGATCGTCCGAATGGGGTGCAGTCTCGATCACCGCGCAGACCCTCTCGCCTCGCTTGCGGTCTGTCAGTCCGATGACCGCGACAGACCCCACCTTGTGGTGGGCGTACAGCACGTCCTCGATCTCCTTGGCGGAGATGTTCTCACCTTTGCGGATGATGATGTCCTTCACCCGTCCGGTCAGCGTCAGGTGCCCGTCGGTGCCAAGCACTCCCAGGTCCCCGGTGCGGAAACGGCCCCGGGCGTCGAATGCCCCCTTGTCGAGGGTGGGATCGGTGTAGCCCGAGAACAGCATCGGGCCTCTCACCCTGACCTCGCCCTGGACTCCGGCGGGAGCGGGAGCCTCGCCGCCGTCGGGAGCCACTGCCACTATCGAAACCTCGCAGCCGTGGACCGGGCGCCCGTCGGTGTATGCCAGCTGGTTGTCACTGTCACCGGGCGAGCCCTGGGAGATCATCGGGCACTCGGTCATGCCGTAGCCGTGGGCCACGGGTACACCCATCTGCTCCTTCACCCGGAAATAGATCTCGGGCGGTTTAGGTGCGCCCCCGCCCGACAGCACTCGCAGGGCGGGCATTGCCGGGCGGCCGGTCGACTCCCGTGCCTTGCGGTCCTCCTCAAGGAACATCTGGTAGAACGCCGTCGAGCCGCCGGCCATGGTCACACCGTGAAGGGCGTAGGCCAGGACCGCGGCAGCCGGGTCGAAGCGCTCGACGAGAATCGCGCCGAACCCGGCCGCGAGCATCGTGACCATGTAGTCGGGTCCACCGATGTGGGCATAGGGGAAGGCGATGGAGCCGACATCGTCCTCGCTCATGTCCAACGCTCGCGCCAGCCCGATCCCGCCGGCAATCAGCGACCCGTCCGTGTGCTTCACTCCCTTGGGGTCGGATGTCGTTCCCGAGGTGTAGTACAGCCAGCGCACCGCTTCGGCGCCGGTAAGGTCGGACACCGGCGGCAGAGTGGCAGGGTCACCTTCGGGAAGGGTGTCGTAGCCGGCGAGCGTCCGAACTTCGTAGTCGAGCCCCGCGACTATCTCGTCAACCATGCCGCCGTAGTCGAAACCGCTCCAGGCGCCCGGATGCACGACCAGCTCGGCCTCCGTCTGCCGTATGCAGAACTCGACCTCGCGACGCCGGTAGATGTGGATGATCGGGTTCTGTACCGCACCCAGACGGCTGAGGGCGAAGCTCAGCAGCACGGTCTCGATGCGGGTGGGCAGAATCCAAGTGACCGGCGTTCCCTCCCCGACGCCCAGATCCTGCAGACCGGCCGCCACCCGTTCAGACTGGTCCCGGAACTCGGCGAAGGTCAGAGAGCGACCCGAGTCATCGATGAGCATCCTTGTATCGGGCGTGGCCGCGACACGCCGGCAGAGCAGATCCCAGAAAGATCGGGCGTCGTAGATCGGCTCACTCATGCACGTCGCTCCGGGTGGATCGAAGAGGCATGGAGCGTACCGCGCGCCGGAGCCCGCCAGCGCCAGACGTGGGGGCGCAGCCACACCTCAGCGGAGCCCGCCTGCGTACCGCGCGCCGGAGCCCGCCAGCGCCAAACTGGCGGGCTCCGCACGGTCCCTGGAGGGGGGGATTGTGGATCCGGTTCTGGCGGATCTTGTCGTTCAGACCCGGGTCCTATTGATCAGGTTACACCACCGTCACCGGTTTGTCACATTTTTGTCACAGATTTTTTTTGGGAAATCGGAGAACCCCGGCTGAAGTTAGTGTTAACGGGTGCCGTAGACCGCAGCGGGAGGTCTCTCAGCTGCAATGGAGCGGCGGGCCAGGTCCGCGGCCTCAGCCACTGTCATCGGCCGCTCCTCCACCGAGATCACCGGTCCGTGCTGCCACCCGTCGCACACATTGAGCTGACCTCCGGTGCACTCGAAAACCCTCCCGGAGACATCGCAGTCCGCGCTTCCGAGCCACACGACCAGAGGCGAGACATTGGCGGGATCCTTGGGATCCCAACCCTCGGTGGGCTGCTCGGGGTAGCCGGGAATCACCGCCGTCATGCGGGTGCGGGCGTCGGGTGCGATGGCATTGGCGAGAACGCCGTAGCGGCCCCACTCCGCGGCCTGCTGGATCGTCAGCGCCGCGATGGCGGCCTTCGCCGCGACATAGTTGCCCTGGCCGATGGATCCCATCAGGCCCGCTCCCGACGACGTGTTGACGATCCGGGCGGCCGGTGTCTCGCCGCCGGAGGCCTTCTGGCGCTCCCGCCAGTGGGCGACCGCGTGGCGTGCCGGCGCGAAGTGGCCCTTCAGGTGTACCCGCACGACCGCGTCCCACTCCTGCTCGCTCATGTTGACCAGCATCCGGTCGCGCAGGAACCCCGCGTTGCAAACCAGCGTGTCCAGTCGGCCCCAAGTGTCGACCGCCTGCCCCACCAGAGCGCCCGCCTGGTCCCAGTCGGCCACATCGGCATGGTTGACGGCAGCCGAGCCGCCCGCGGCGACGATCTCGTCCACCACCGCGGTTGCGGCGTCGTCCGAGCCGGGCTGCGATCCGTCACTGGCAGCACCCAGGTCGTTGACCAGCACATGGGCGCCCTCGGCGGCGAAGGCCAGGGCGTGGGCCCGGCCCAGCCCTCTTCCCGCGCCGGTGACGATCACCACCCGTTCGTCGCAGACGCCCATGACGCTCCCTCAGGCGGCGCGGCGGCCCCGAACCAGGCGACCGGGCCGGGCCCCGGTGTCGACGCCATCGGCGCGGGTCTGCTCGCCGGCCACGATGGTGGCCGTGTAGCCGTCGGCGTGTTGCAGCAGGCGCCGGCCCCCGGCGGGCAAGTCGTGCACCAGACGGGGCGTTCGAAGGCTGATCCTGGCGTGGTCGATGACATTCAGGTCGGCTCGCTTGCCCGGCGCCACCACGCCCCGATCATTGAGGCCGAACAGGGCGGCGGTGTCCTGCGTCTGCTTGCGCACCACCAATTCGAGCGGCAGCTGGTCGCCCCGGCTGCGGTCCCTGGTCCAGTGGCTGATCATCGTGGTCGGCATCGAGGCGTCGCAGATCAGACCGCAGTGGGCGCCGCCATCGGAGAGGCCGACCACGGCGCGGGGATGGGTCAGTTGCTCGCGGATCACGTCGTGGGTGCCGTCGACATAGTTGAACAGCGGCACCATCAGCAGGGCACGGCCGTCCTCGGCGCAGAAGGCGTCGTAGGCGGCGTCGGCCATGTCGACTCCGGCTGCGGCTGCGATGGCCGTGATCGAGCGGTCGGGCCTCGGCTCGTAGTCGGGAGGGTTGCCGAGCACGTACAGCTGATCGAGCATCCGGGCGACCAGCGAGCCGACGCCCTCGTGCATCCCGCCCCGGCGCTCGCCGTCGGATTCGGACAGGATGGCGGCCCGCACGTCCGGATCTCGCAGCCTCTCGATGCGCTCTTCGATTCCGAGGTGTTCGGTGGCGCGATAGGTCGGGCGCCGCATGAAGGGGTGACTGGTCTGCCAGCCCGCCAGCAGGCCGAAGGGCCGTCCCGCGACCTGCGGATACAACTGCGCGCCCTCCTCCACAGCCTGTAGGGACACCTCCATCAGCTCCCGCCACAGATCGGGTGCGGCAGGCACTTGCAGCAGGGCGAAGCTGACCGGCTGGTCGATCTCGGCCGACAGCCGTCTCATCCACTCGACTTCGGAGCGCGGCTTGACGATGTCCTCGCCCGCCGATCCCACTGGAGCAAGCTCGAAGACTCCTCCCCCGCCGTCGCGCAGCCCGCGGCCCAGGCCGAACAGCTCGTCGGTGGCCGCGAACGTTCCCGGCACGGGCTCGCCGTCCATGGCCTTGTGGGCGAGGGTGCGCGATGTCGACACTCCCAGCGCGCCGGCGGACACCGCTTCGGCCACGATGTGCTCCATGCGGGCAATCTCATCGGTGTCAGCCGGCTCGTTGCGGGCGCCCCGTTCGCCCATCACGTAGGCCCGCACCGCCCCGTGGGGAACCTGGGTTCCCACATCGATGGCCCAGCTATGGCCGTCGAGGGCATCGAGGTAGTCGCCGAAGGACTCCCAGCCCCATGTGATCCCTTCCGAGAGCGCGGCTCCGGGGATGTCCTCCACACCCTCCATCAGCTGGATCAGCCACTCCTCGGTTCCAGGGCGGACCGGCGCGAAGCCCACTCCGCAGTTGCCCATGACAACCGTGGTCACCCCGTGGCCCGAACTGGGCTCGAGCAGGTCGTCCCAGGTGGCCTGGCCGTCGTAGTGGGTGTGCACGTCGACGAAGCCGGGAGTGACGATCTGGTCAGAAGCGTCGATGGTGCGTGCCGCGTCGCCCGGCAACTCCGGGTCGACAGCCACGATCTTGTCGCCAACCACCCCTACATCGGCGTGGCGAGGCGGTTCGCCCGTGCCATCGACAACCAGACCACCGCTGATCTTGAGGTCGTACATGGCCTGGACTCTAGAGGCCGGCGAGCGGTCAGTCCTCGCGGGCTACTGGTCGGTCCGGTACAGGTAGCGGATGTCCCACAGCGCGTACAGGGTGGGCGTGGTGTTGCCGAAGACGTTTCGGGTGGCGGTGAGCCGCTCGGACAGGGTCGTGTAGATGAGGGGCACGTTGGCGGCCGCTATCTCCTGGGCGTTCAGGTAGTACCGCACCCGCGTAGCGTGGTCGAGCTCCTGGCTTCCCAATATGTACATCGCGTCGATCTCGGCTTCCCAGTCGGTGGCCGGCTCGGGCTGGTTGGGGTACCACAGGTGCAGGTCCCCGGTGCTGTGCCAGAGGGTGATCCCGCTGTAGGGGTCGGGGCCTCCGGTGAAGCCGATGACGACGGCCTCCCAGTCGTAGGTGCTGACAAGTTGGCCGACGAGCTCGCCGAAGTCGATCGCCTCGTAGTCCACCTTGAGCCCCAGATCCTCCATTCCCTGCTGGATGATCTGGGTGACCTCCTGCCGCACGCTGTTGCCCGTGTTGGTCACCAGCTTGAACTCGATCGCGTTGCCGTCGGAGTCCTCGCGGGTCCCGTCGCCGTCGGTGTCTGTCCAGCCAAGGCTGTCGAGGATCGCGTTGGCCTTTTCAAGGTCGTAGGGGTAGCGCCTGACATCCGGATTGTGGAAGTCGCCGGCCGAGGGGCTCACGGAGGACCACTGCGGGTAGCCGAGGCCGTGCTGGACGTCGTCGATGATGGCGCTCTTGTCGATGCTGTGGGCCACAGCCTGGCGGAACTGGACGTTGCCGAACCAATC
>VXNG01000279.1 GCA_009840695.1 Acidimicrobiaceae bacterium | reverse complement strand
TTGATCGCATCTCCCGTCGACAGCGCGGCGCCCGCGGTGGGCGCGAACGGCATCGCCCAGCAGCAGCCGACGGTGCTGGCCGTCGTGGTGGCCCATGAGCCCGGCGACTGGTTCACCGAGACCCTCGAGTCGCTGTCCTTGCAGGACTACGAGTACTTGAGAACCGCCGTCGTGGACGCGGCCTCCTCCGGGATCGGCCCGCGGGTGTCGGAGGTCATCGCCGATGCCGCGGTGATCGACGGCACCGGTACCACGGGGTTCTCCCAGGCAGCCAACGCGGTGCTCGATGCGGGCATCGAAGCCGACTTCCTGCTGGTGTGCCACGACGACGTGGCGTTGGCGCCCGATGCGGTCTCCGCCCTCGTGGCCGAAGCGCTGAGGAGCAACGCCGGCGTGGTCGGTCCCAAGATCGTCGAATGGGATCGGCCCGAGATCCTCCAGCACGCCGGCTATGACGTCGACCGTTTCGGCGTGCCTGCTGAGCGGGTCGGCGCGGAGGATCTCGACCAGGAGCAGCACGACGGTGTCAGCGACGTGTTCGCCCTTCCATCGGCGGTGTTGCTCATCCGCAGGGAACTGTTCGTGCGCCTCGGCGGCTTCGACGGAGGCATGGCTTTCCGGGGCGAGGACGTCGATCTGTGCTGGCGGGCCCAGATGGCCGGGGCTCGTGTGATCTTTGCCGGTAGCGCCGTGGCCCGGCACCGGGAAGCCCTCGTGTCCCGCACGGGAGTCGACGACGCGAAGCTCACCGAGACCCGCCACGCGCTGCGCGCCATGCTGGTCAACCACGGCCGCATCTCGCTCACCTTGCTGTTGCCGGTGGCTCTGCTGATGGCGCTCACGGAGGTGTTGCTGGACGTCTTCACCGCCCGGTTCGGCCGGGCCCGCGACGTGATCTCCGCCTGGATCTGGAACATCTCCCGGCTCGATGTCGTGGCTCAGCGCCGCAAGGCCAACGCGTTGGTGCGACGGGTGCGTCAAGCCGACGTGACCGCCCTGCAGTATTTCGGCAGCGTCCGCGTCCTGGCTTCACTCAGGAGGCTGTCCAGCGGCCAGGCCCGTACCGGTCCTTCCGGTCTGCTCGGCTCCGCCGGCCGAGGCGTGTTCGGGGGCCTGCGCACGGGAACCACCCGGCTGGCGTGGATCACCTGGATCGTGGTGATCGGGGTCGTCCTGTTCGGATCGCGCCGGCTCCTGTCCGGAGGCGTCCCGGCGGTCGGGGACCTCGTAGCGCTGCCCGAGACCGCCTCCGACCTGCTCAAGGCCTGGTGGGGCGGGTGGAGCGAGCGCAATGCCGGAGCGCCGTCCTCGAATCTGGGGATTCTGGTGTATCTCGGCCTGCTGGGCTGGGTCCTCGGCAGCATGGCTCTGGTTCGCACATTGGCCGTCATCGCTCTCATCGTCGTCGGGCTGGCCGGGTCTTACCGGCTGCTGGCCGCGACCGGCTCGCGCCGGGCCCAGGCCAGCGCGCTGATCGCCTACCTGTTGGTTCCGCTGGCGCCGGCGTCGGTGGCCAGCGGGTCGCTGGCCGGTCTCGTCGGCTACGCGGCCGCGCCGTGGATGCTCAAGGAGTTGTTGAAGGCATCCCGGGCCGCGCCGTTCCGGCCGGATCCCCAGGGACTGCGGGGTTACTTCTCGGTGTACGTGTCGCTGGGGGCTGCGGCGGGGGCCGCCGCGCTGGTGGTCCCGGCCGCAGCTGGGCTCGTAGCGCTGCTGGCGGCGGGCCTGGTGGCGGGCAGCCTGCTCGCAGGACGGCCCGAAGGGGTTCCCCGCTTGGTGGCCGCCACCGTGCTGTCCGTGCCGGCGCTCGTCTTCCTCGCCTTCCCGACCGTGGTGGACTTGGCCGCGTCGGGTCCGGACTGGGGGTTCGTCGCCGACGGGCGCGATGGATCCGCCGGTGTGGTCTCCTTCGGCGAGATCCTGCGCTTCGCGGTCACCGGAAGCGATCCAGGATCGCTGGTCTGGCTGTTCGCCGTCCCGATGGCCGTGCCGCTGCTGCTGGGAAGGGGTTGGCGCTTGGAGCAGTCGGTGCGCCTGTGGATGGTGGCCGTGGTCGCTTGGGCCGTCGCACTGGCCGCCGAGCGGGGAATGCTGCCGTTCGGGCTTCCCGACCTGCATCTGTTGCTGGCGCCGGCGGCGGTGGCGGTGGCCGGGCTGTGCGGCATGGCTGTGCTGTCGATCGAGCACGACCTGCGTTTCAGCCACTTCGGCTGGAGGCAGGCGCTGGTGCCGGTGACGGCGCTGGCTTCGCTGCTGCTGGCGGTGGGCAGCATCGGCTCACTGGAGGACGGGCGGTGGGGCCTGGTATCCAGCGACCACCACGCCGCTCTGCGTTTCGAGGCCCCGGTCCTGGAGGGCGCCTACCGCGTGCTGTGGATCGGCGCGCCCGAGTTCCTGGCCGTCGAGGGGCACAGTCTCGCCCCCGGGGTCGCTTGGGCGGCCACCGGCGGGGACTCGGTGACGCTCCTAGATCGTGCCGTTCCGCTCGATCAGGGCCGGGCTGATCTCTTCGAGTCGGCGATCTCCGAGATCACCGAGGGCCGCACGGCCCGGGGCGGGCGGCTGCTGGCCGGCCTGGGCGTGCGATACGTGGTGCTGCTGCACCGGCTCGCGCCGGCGCCGTTCGTTGGCTCCGGCGACGCCCGGCCGGTTCCGGCCGACCTCGCGGGAGCCATGCACGACCAACTGGATCTCGAGTTGGTGGAGGGCACCAACAGCGCAGTCGACATGTTCGTGAACACGGCCTGGGTGCCGATGCGGGCCCTCTATCCGCCGGGGTTCGACGAGGGCATCGAGGACTTCACAGACTTGGAGGGTCGACCCCTGGCCGCCGGTGCCTCGCTGTTCGCCTCCGACGGCCCGCCGTGGACCGCGAGAATTCCCGATGGCGCGGAGATCCTGGTCAGCCACACACCGCGGCCGGGCTGGGAGATGAGCTCGGACGGCGAGCCCGTTCCCAGGCGCGAGGCGCTGTCGTGGACGAGGGTCTACAGGCCCCCCTCCTCCGGAGAGGCTCAGTTGTCGAATGTGCAGCTGTCCTACTCGGCGCCGTGGTGGCGTCATGGTGGGCAGGTGGTCGGTGCGGCCGCGCCCTTCGTGCTGGCGCTGGGGTGGCTGCGCCGCCGGATGGACCGGTCGTGATGCGCTCGATGCGAGTGCTCGCCATAGTCGCCATCGCCGGCCTGTTGCTGGCCGGCGTGCTCGTCGATCTGCCGGATCGCCCGCAATCGGATGTCGAAGACCAGTACACGTCGGCTCTGGTCGCTCCGACCGCGGCGGTGAACACCTGGTTCTGTCCGGGTGGCAGCGGGCCCTCCGGAATGGCCGAGTTGACGGTCCAGATAGCCAACGCATCCGGCGAGCCGCGAACCGTCACCGTGTCGGTGCTGCCGGGCGGGTCTGCGGCGCAGGAGCCGGCGATGTTCGAGATGGACATAGCGCCCCGCGGCCGCGCCCTGCTCCAGCCGTCCGAGGCGGTGCCCGGTGCTGACTGGGTCGGAGTGATGGTCGAGGCTCGGGGTTCCGATGTGGTCGTGGAGCAGATCCTGACTGCGTCACAAGGTGGCGTGGGCCGTTCGCCCTGCCTCACCCGGGTGGCCGACCGCTGGGTCGTATCGAACGGCGCCACCCGCTCGGCGGTGGAGCGGGAGCGATTCGTCGTGATGCTCCTCAACCCCTTCCCGGATGTAGCGGTGGCCGACATCGAACTGGTGGCCGATGTGGGCCGGGACTCGATCGACGGGGTTGTCATACCGGCCCAGGAGGTGGTGGCCGTGGACGTGACCGAAGAGGTCACGGTGGCGGCCACGGTGGCGGCCTTCATCGATGTCGTCTCAGGCCGGGTGGCCGTGTCGTGGATCCAGATCGCCGACGGCCCCATCGCCGGTCGCGGCACCCGGACCGCACCGGCGGTGGCGGGTGCCGCCGATCTGTGGCATCTTCCGGTTGCCGGGGTCGGGGCTACCAGGAGGGACGTCGTGGCGGTGTCCAACCCGTCGGCCACCGACGTAGCGGAGGTGGACCTGGAGATCGTTCCTGAGGATCCGGAGATTCAGGTGAGCCCTATCGAGATCACGGTGCGTCCGGGCCGGACCGCTCTGGTCGACCTGTCCGAGCAGGGACGGCTGGACGGCATCGGCCCCTTCAGCGTGACCGTCCGCTCCCTGGCGGCCAGCTCCATAGAAGCGGTGCCGGTGGCCGTCTCCATCACCAGCGTCACCTCGACTCCGGCCGACTCCGACGGCACTGACGCCGGGACGGTTACGGGGGCGACAGCCACCGTCGGCGCCGACGGCGCCTCCCGTCGCTGGCTGGTGCCGGCGGAAGTGCCCACCTCGGACGGTGAAATCGCGTCGGGCGGCGACGAGGGGGCCCTGGTGATCGTCAACCCGTCGGCGGTGGGAATCGCCGAGGTCGACGTGAGCGTCGGCAACGAGCTGATCCGCTCCACCGAGATCGGACCCGGCCGGAGCCGCAGGCTGTCGCTGGCGTCGCTGGGCGCCGATCGCTTCCTGGTGCAGGTGGATTCGTCGGCGCCGGTCGTCGTCGGCCGCGAGCTGGTCGGACTCACGTCTCGCTCGGCTTCGCTGGGGGTTGCCGTCGAAGAGCCGGTGCCAATCGCTGGGGTCGGCTGAGTGTCGCTGACTTAGGCCGCGGGTGTGGGCGCGTCGGCAGGAGCGCCCGAGCCGTTACCGGCCGCCGGTGGGGGATCGGTGTCGGATTGCGTGTCGGGGCTCGGCCCGCTGCTGGCAGTGTCGCCGGCCTGCGAGCCGTCGCGGGACACCGCTATGAGGCGATCGACTTCCTCGCCGCTGATGGTCTCGTGCTCGAGCAGGGCCCGAGCCACAAAGTCGAGCCCGTGGCGGTACTCGGTGAGGGTGTCCCGGCACCGGTCCTGCTGCTCGCGCAGGATGCGTTCGGTCTCCTCGTCGATGACCCGGGCCGTCTCGTCGCTGTAGTCGCGGGTCTGCACCAGGTCCTCGCCCAGGAACACCTGGTTCTGTGATCCCCACGCCATCGGGCCAAGCTCGGTGGACATGCCCCACTCCCGGACCATCGACCGCGCCAGCGCGGTGGCCCGCATCAGGTCGTCGGCGGCGCCTGTACTGCTGATCCCGAACACGAGCTCCTCGGCGATGCGGCCGCCGAACATCACCACGAGGCGATCGAGGATGTAGTCCGACCGGTAGATATGGCGATCCTCCTCGGGCAGCTGCATCGTGACGCCCAGCGCCATCCCGCTGGGGATGATCGTCACCTTGTGGAGCGGGTCG
>VXNG01000012.1 GCA_009840695.1 Acidimicrobiaceae bacterium | reverse complement strand
GGCCGCCATCGCCATGTACGAGGCTCGCCGCCAGCAATGGACGCAAGGCCCCGCCGGAATTTCTTGATGTAGTTGACCTCACCAGAGAGGAACAACTACATCAAGAACGAAAAGCCTCGACCGCCGCTCAGACCCGTAGCGAGTCCACCTCGGTCAACAGCCAGTGGCGGCTCGGAGGGCGTAGCAGGCCTCTTCCAGCCGGGCAGGATCGAGCGTGGCCACCTGCCGGCGGAATGCCTCTCTAGGCAGCGTGTGAACGGTGTCGAAGTTGACAACGCAATCCGACGGCACGCCATCAGAAGCCGCTGTCAGGGGCAACTCCGAGATCAAGCCTCGGCGGGTTCTCGTGAGCGCTGCCACGACCACTGCGTCGATGCGATCCGCGACGGGGTCGCGAGTGAGCACAAGCACGGGCCGATCACCGCCGGGGGCGGCAGCGAACCAGATCTCACCGCGGCGCATCGGACCAATCGGACCAGTCTTCGGCCGGGGCCCAGTGTTCGACCTTGGTCAGTGACAGTTCCTCCGAGCCGATCGGATTCGCCTCGTAGGCGGCAGCGTCTCGCGGCGCGCTGAGCGCATTGAGATGGCGCCGCAGGGCATCGCGGATCATCTCTGATTGCGGGATGCCAAGGGCGTGGGCCATCTCGCGCGCCCGAGCGGCCTCGGCAGGATCGACTCTGAAGCTGAGCATTGTCATACGCAGAGCATACTGCGTATGACAATGGGAGCCACGGCTCGTCAGACGCGCAGGGGGTCGACCTCGACTCGCAGGCGCTCCGGGGGCCGCGGGGTGGCGGCCAACAGGTCGAGAAGCGGCTCGTGGGTCGGGGCCCGCAGCAGGTACTGGTCGTCGCGGGGGCCGCGGATGCTCACCGCGGTGTCGCCAACTTCCTTGAGCGCCGCGATGAAGGCCTCTGCACCGGGGCCGGAGACCTTGGCCTGAGCACCGTAGGGCGGCAGGCCCAGCTCCCGGCGGCGCCCGCTCTCCGCCGCGGCCGCTATGGACGGATCGGCCAGCACCGCGGCCCGCACCACCGGATGGTCGGGCTGGCGAGTCTGCACCACCAGCCGGCCACCGCCCCGGCGTCCGCCCACGAGCCGGGCACCCCGGGCCAGCAGGGCCAGCGCCTGCTCCGCCGTCCGCTGGAGGGGCGCCACGAGCTCCTGATCGAAGTCGAGGAACACGACCATGGCCGCCGACGACATCCGCCAGAGCACGGCCTCGGTGCCGATCATGATCCGCTCCTCGCCCAGGCTGCCGGAGTCGGCGGTCAGCTCCCCCACCGGCTCGCCCGCCAGCGCGGCCAGCTCCTCGCGGGCCCGGGTCACGCCTATGCGCAGGTTGCGCAGGACCGTCGATCCGCACGCAGCGCACACCACCGGGCGGCGCTCGCTGCCGTCGGCGGCCACCAACTCGTCGTCCATGAGCCGCATGGGCACGCGGCCGTCGGCGGAGCGGGCCAGCTCGCCACATGCCCTGCAGGCCAGGAGCCGGGCCCGGCCCTTGCGGTTGAGCACCACCGCCACCCTGTCCTGGGCAGCCACCAAGCGGTCACGCAGACCCTCGGCAAAGAGCCCGGACCGCACCGGATCGTCGAGGCGGCGGTCGAGCACATCGACCGCCGGCCAGCCGTCGCGCTCGGCTGCCCGGCCGGCCGTCCGAAGCTCGCCGGCCTCGAGCGCCTCCAGCGTCGGGACCGGCGACACCAGCACCGCCGGCACCATGGCGCGCCGAGCCCGCTCCACGGCCACCTCGCGGGCGTGCCATGTGGGTGTCTGCTCACTCTGGAGGGCCTCGGAGTGCTCATCGAGCACGGCGACCGCGGCCAGGCGCGGCATGGGCAGCCATACCGCGGTACGGGTTCCGACCACCGTTGCGCCCGCGGCGGCAACGGCCCAGTCGTCGAAGCCGAGAGCGACCCGCACGCCGTCACGTCTCAGTCCGCGTGCGATCCTGCGGGCGTCGCCGAGGCTGGGAACGACGATCAGGGCGTCGCCTAGGCGAGCAGCCGCCCTAGCCACCTCCATTCCCCCGTCAGCGGGAGGGCATCGCAGCACCGTCACCCCAGCGGGACGCTCGAACAAGTCGCCGTACGGCTGGGGCGTGCCCTCCTGCGTGCCCGCGGCGACCCGAGCCGGTGCCGGTCCAGAGACCACCCGGGGCGGCGACGCGGCGCGCAGCAGATGCACCGTGCTCCCGGCCCAGCGCCACGCGGCCCATCGGGCCAGGCTCACGACATCGGCAGGCGGCCCCATGCCGGACAGCTGCGCCAGCGGTTGGAGCCCCATGTCCTCCGGCGGATCTACCGCCACCGCCGTCACCCAGCCCCGCAACCGGCGACTGCCGAGCTTGATGCGCACTATCGAGCCCACCCCCACGCGCTCGGCCCGCCCGTCGGCCTGCCAGGCCGCAGGAACCGCGTAGTCAAACTCCTTGTCGAGTCGCACGACGTCGGGTAGCACCCGAACGACCAACACCTCTCCCCCGCCGTCGACCCCCCTTTGGACAGCCTCGGCGGAAACGGCTCGACCTTCGAGAGGCTCCTCTCGACCCTCCGGGGACTCCTCGAAGGAGAGTTGGCCCTGCGAGCCGGAACTCAGAGGCCGAGCGCCGACTTCAAGTCGTCGAGGCGGTCGGTGCTCTCCCAGGTGAACCGCCCGTCTTCGGGTGCGCGGCCGAAGTGACCGTAGGCCGCCGTCGGCGTGTAGATCGGCTTGAGCAGGCCCAGGTCCCGCACGATGGCGGCGGGCCGCAGATCGAACACTTCCCGCACAGCCTCGACGACCCGGTCCCGGTCCACGGTCTCGGTGCCGAACGTGTCCACCATCAGCGACAGCGGCTCGGCCATGCCGATGGCGTAGGACACCTGCAGCTCGCAGCGGGAGGCCGCGCCCGCGGCCACGATGTGCTTAGCCGCCCAGCGGGCCGCATAAGCGGCCGAGCGGTCGACCTTGGAGGGATCCTTGCCCGAGAAGGCGCCGCCGCCGTGGCGGGCCATGCCCCCGTAGGTGTCGACGATGATCTTGCGACCGGTGAGGCCGGTGTCGCCCTTCGGCCCTCCGGTCTCGAACTTCCCCGTCGGGTTGACCAGCACCCTGTAGTCGTCGTCGGCGAACTGCGGGCACTGCTCGGCGATGACCGGCTCGATTATCTGCTCGGTGACGTCGGGGCGGATCATCCGGTCGCGGTCGATGCCGGTGGAGTGCTGGGTGGACACGAGCACGGTGCGAAGCTGTACCGGCCGGCTGCCCTCATATTCCAGGGTTACCTGAGTCTTGGCGTCGGGGCCCAGGTAAGGGATCGTGCCGGCCCGACGCACCTCGGCGTGGCGCTCGGCCAGCCGGTGGGCCAGATGGATCGGCAGGGGCATTCCGACAGCGGTCTCGTCGCAGGCGTAGCCGAACATCATCCCCTGGTCGCCCGCGCCCTGTTCGTCGGGATCCTCGTCGATGCGATCCACGCCCATGGCGATGTCGGGCGACTGGTCGCCGATTGCCACCACCACGCCGCAGGCCTCGCCGTCGAAGCCGAAGGTGGCGTTGTCGTAGCCCGCAGCGCAGATGGTACGGCGCACGATGCTGGGGATCTCCACGTAGGCCTCGGTGCGAATCTCTCCCGACACCACGGCCAGACCGGTGGTGAGCAGCGTCTCGCAGGCGACTCGGCTGTTGGGGTCGGCGGCCAGCAGGGCGTCGAGGATGGCATCCGATATCTGGTCGGCCATCTTGTCGGGATGGCCTTCAGTGACCGACTCCGAGGTGAACATCCAAGTGCTCACGGGGCCTCCGGCATTAGCGCGGCAACCGTGTCGAGCACGGCCCGGGCCGCTTCCTGCTTGGTGGTCAAGGGGACATGGTGGCGTGCACCGTCGGCGGTGTACATCACTATCTCGTTGGTGTCGTAGCCGAAGCCGACGTGCTCCTTGGAGACATCATTAGCCACGATCACGTCAAGGTTCTTGCTGCGCAGCTTGCTGAGCGCGTTGGTCTCGAGATCCTCGGTCTCGGCCGCGAAGCCGACCAGCACCTGGCCGGGCGGCTTGGAGGCGCCCAGCGACGCCAGGATGTCGCGGGTGGGCTCCAACTCGAGCGCCGGCACGCCTTGGCCCTTCTTGAGCTTGGTGCCTGCGGGGCGCGCCGGCCGGAAGTCAGCGACCGCAGCGGCCATCACCACCGCGTCGGCACCAGGAGCCTCCAACTCGACGGCCGAGGCCATCTCGGCGGCCGTCTCCACCACCACTACCCGAGCCGCAGCCGGAGCGCGATCGGGTTCCGTGGTAACGAGCACGACTTCGGCTCCGCGGGCGGCCGCTTCGCTCGCAACGGCCGCGCCCTGCTTGCCCGACGAACGGTTGCCGACGTAGCGCACCGCATCTATGGGCTCGCGGGTCCCGCCGGAGGTGACCAGCACCCGCCGGCCGGCCAGGACCTGGGGAGTGAGAACTGCCTCGATCTCGACCACAATGTCGGCTGGCTCCGCCATCCGTCCCGCTCCGATGTCGGAGCCCGCGAGCGGACCCTCCACCGGGCCCACGATGGTCACGCCGCGCTCGCCCAGCACTGCAACATTGTCCTGTACCGACGGCTGCTCCCACATCTCGGTATGCATGGCAGGAGCCACTATCACCGGCGCCCGAGTGGCGAGCAGGGTGGCGGTGAGAACGTCGCCGGAACGGCCCGCACGCAGATCCGAGATCAGGCGGGCCGTGGCCGGGCACACGACGATCGCGTCGGCTCGCTGACCGAGACTGGTGTGCGGGATCGCCGAGGAGGGATCGTTCCAAAGTGACGTGACGGCCGGCTCCGAAGCCAGGGCCGAGAAGGTGGTCTCGCCCACCATCCGCAGCGCTCCGGCCGTGAGCACGGGCACTACATGAGCGCCAGCACCGACCAGCCGGCGGCACACCTCCGCTGCCTTGTACGCGGCTATGCCGCCGGTCACACCGAGCACGATGCACCGGCCTCGGACCGGGCTCATGGCGTCGGGGTCTGCCGGGTGCCCTCCGGGTCGCTGACGTCCTGCAGATGAGCGCCCTCGGAAGAGTCCCCCTGCTGGGCCAGCATCTCCGGGTCCTCGACGGCCTCTGCAGCCTCGGCATCGGGGTCCACCTCGACCGCTTCGATCTTGCCTGCCGCGACTTCCTCGAGGGCGATCGACAGCGGCTTGGAGGATGTGGAGATCACCTGAGGCGGCACGGACGCTCCGATTCCACCGCCGAGCTGACCGAGATAGTTCGTGATCTCGCGGCTTCTCATGGCAGCCAGAGTCACGAGCACGAACTTGGACTCTGTGCGGTCGAGAAGGTCCTCGATG
>VXNG01000234.1 GCA_009840695.1 Acidimicrobiaceae bacterium | reverse complement strand
GGGCCCGGGTGGAGGCGATGGCCATCAGCGGCAGCTCCAGCACCGGACCCTTGCATGAGTCGGCCTCGCACACGACGATGTCTGCTCCCTCTTGGAGGATCTTGGCTGCGAAGTCTCGGGATCGGTAGAGCTTGATCGGTTGCTGTTCGATCCAGGGTTCGAACACCACGTCGGCGATGTCGCGCAACTCGTCGAGGGCTGGGCCCCGGAGCGGGGCGGTAACCAACACTCGGGGCCGGCTCACGAGGCGACGCTAGCGCCCTCGGCCACCTATCAGCCTGTGCGGTGGCGTGGCCCCGCCCTTGACGGCGTAGCTTCCTGTAGGCGGTCGGCGGAGGCTGCCGGTCTGTTCACGGGAGTGCGCATGGACGAGGTGACGGTCGGGATCGACATCGGGACCACCTCGGTCAAGGCTGTGGCCGCCGGCGGCGACGGTGAGGTCCTGTCCAGGGTCCGGATCCCTCACCGGGTCGTGTCGACCGATCCCGGCCGCTTCGAGCACGATCCTCAAGCCGCGTGGATCGACGGTGTGATGGGCGCCTGGGGGCAGGTGACGGCGGGCATGGCCGGCCGGCCGGTGGCCGCGGTCACCGTCTCGGCCATGGTGCCGTCGATGTGCGGGGTCGACTCCGCCGGTGCGCCGGTGACCCCCGGCTTGCTCTACGGCGACGCCCGCGGTCGGGGGGTAGGAACCGGTGCTGAGGCCACTGACGGGGAGGCCGTCGGGTTTGCTCGCTGGCTGGCCGTCCGTGATGGGGTAGAGGCCCTTTGGCCTGCGCAGGCAGCGGCCAACCGCGCCCTGTGCGGAGTGGCCGCCATCGACTCCTCCACCGCCATGGCCATGACGCCGATGTCCGACGGGCAGGGTTGGACGCCCGAGCTGCTCGATGAGATCGGCATGACCTCGGAGCAGTTCCCGGCCATCATCCCGGGCGCGACCGCCATCGGGGAGCGCGACGGTGCTCTGGTGTCGGCGGGAACCATCGACGCCCTGGGAGAGCAGCTCGTGGCGCCCTGCGGCGACGCCGGCGACGTGCTGGTGATGTGCGGGACCACCCTGCTGCCTTGGGTTATGACCGACGAGTGGGTCGAGATCGATGGACTGTGGACCTTCCCTTCGGCCCGGGCCGGCATCATGGCCGTGGGCGGGGCCAGCAACGCTGGCGGCCTGTTCATCGACCGGGTCCGCGCTCTGGTGGGCGATCCAGCTTCAGAGGATCTGCTGCCGCTCGATCCCGGCGACCTGCCCGTATGGCTGCCCTATCCGAGAGGAGAGCGCACGCCGTTACATGATCCCGACCGCCGAGCCGAGCTGCTCGACCTTCACGTCGGCCACACATCTACCCACGTGATGATGGCCGCTTACGAGGCGGCCGGCTTCGTGGTCCGCCACCACATCGATCTCGCCGGTCTCGACGCGGTGCGGATCGTCGCCGTGGGCGGCGGGACCCAGTCGCCGGCCTGGATGCAGGCTCTGGCCGACACGACCGGTCTGGCCGTCGACGTGTCGGCCGAGCCCTACAGCGCCGCTCTCGGCGCCGCCTACCACAGCCGGGTCACCGCCGGACTGGAGGCCGACACCTCGCAGGCCCGGCGCTGGGGCCGGGTATCGCACCGGGTGGAGCCCCGCGTCGCACACACTGCCGCCGCCGAGGGGCGCTACCGCCGCTTCCGGGAGGGCACCGACCGGTGAAGTTCTCGGTGACCTATCCGCTGGCCGCGGGCCGCTGCAGCGCCGAGTTCGCGACGCGCCGAGGCCTCGTGGAGTTCGCCCGGGCGGCCGAGGCAGCCGGTTTCGACGGGATTGGCTTCACCGACCACCCCGCCCCCACTCACCGCTGGATGGCGGCCGGTGGCCACGACGCGCTCGACCCCTTCGCCGCGCTGGCATTCACGGCCGCGGTCACGGAGCGCGTGCAGTTGATCCCCAACGTGGTGGTGCTGCCCTACCGCAACCCGTTCCTAGTAGCGAAGTCGGCGGCGACCATCGACGCTATGTCCGACGGCCGGTTCGTACTGGCCGTGGGGACCGGCTACCTCAAAGGCGAGTACCGGGCCTTGGGGGTTGACTTCGAAGAGCGCAACGACCTGTTCGACGAGGCCATAGAGGTCATGCGGGGCGTGTGGACCAACGACGACTTCAGCTATGAAGGCCGCAACTTCACCGCTAGGGGCCAGACCGCCAACCCCAAGCCGGAGCGGCCGATCCCGATCTGGATCGGAGGCAACAGCCGCCTCAGCCGCCGCCGGGTCGCGATCGTTGCCGACGGCTGGGTCCCGTTCCCCGCCCCCCGAGGGCTGGCCACCACGGCCCGCACCGTCCCCCTGGAGACGCTCGATGACTTGAGAGAGATGCTGGACTACCTCTGGCACCAAGTCGAAGCGGCCGGGCGCGACCCGGCCGAGATCGACGTCTCGTTCATGTCGCTTGCGGGAGGAGGCCCGGGTGATGCGGACTTCAACCCCGACCCCCACTTGGAAGCCCTGCAGGAGTTGGCCGGCCTAGGCGTCACCTGGTGTGCAGCCCCCATCCCCGCCGACTCTCTAAACCACTCCCTAGAGGCCCTCCAGCATTATGGAGAGTCAGTCATCGGCTCCTGAGTCATCGGGGTCCGTCAAGAGCCCGCTTCGGTCGAGCGTCGCGGTGAGGGAATCGACGCTCACGTCGAGCCGGTCGAATCCGCTGTCGAGCCGCGCTTCGAGCCGGTCGAACCCTGCGTGCATGTCAGACCGCAGCCGGGCGAACTGAATGACGAAAACGGCCAATGACGCCGGGTACAGCCCGCCGATGACGATGGCGGCAAGGATCATGTCCATTCAGTCGTCGGTGCTCGAGTCGTCCGGATCCGTCAGATGCCCGGTGCGGGCAAGTGTCATGATGAGGCCGTCCACCTTCGCTTCAAGCCGCTCGAAGCGGGCGTCGACCTTGTCGAAGCGGGCGTCAACTTTCTCGAACCGGGCGTCGACCTTGTCGAACCGGTCGCCTATGTCGGATCGCAGCCACGCGAACGCGGTGGCGAAGGCGCCGAAGGCGACGGTCAGCAGCACGCCGATGACGGTGGCGGTGATCGCCGGGTCCATGACGGGCAAGTTAGCAGAGTGCAATATGAAATACAACTATATTCACAAAAAATATTGATAATGCTGGTTATGCTGGGATTCGCTGGGTGGGGTTGGCAGTTAGCCTTGAAGCAATGATGACCCAAGCCGCACTGGGTTTCCGGGCGTTCGATGTGGACGAGCACTACTACGAGGCCCCCGACGCCTTCATCCGCCACATCGACCCGTCCATGAAGAAGCGCTGCATGCAATGGGCGGAGATCGACGGCAAGAAGCGCTTCATGGTGGCCGGCAAGGTCAACAAGTTCATTCCGAATCCCACCTTCGACCCCATCGCCAAGCCGGGCAGCCTCGAGGACTACTTCCGGGGCCGCAATCTCGAGGGACGCGACATCGCGGCGATGTTCGGGGAGTTGGATCCCCTGGACGACCATCCCGGCTTCCGCGACCGCGACGCCCGCGTCGAGCTGATGGACAGTCAGGGTTTGGAGTCGGTGATGCTGTTCCCCACCCAGGGTGTGGGCATGCAGGAGGCCCTCAAGCGCGACATCGAAGCCCTGCACGCCGCCTTCAGCGCGTTCAACACCTGGCTCGACGAGGACTGGGGCTTCGACCGTGACGGCCGCATCTTCGCGGCGCCCATGCTCACCTTCGCCGACCCGGAGCTGGCGGTGGCCGAGCTGGAGCGGCTGCTGGAGATGGGCGCCCGTATCGTGTGCACCGTACCGGGACCGGTGCCCACCGGAAGCGGCTACCAGTCGCCGGGCATGGCCGACTACGACCCCATCTGGGCCCGCCTGGAGGAGGCCGGAGTGCCGCTGGCCATGCACGCCGGGCTCAACGGCACCGTCCAGTACGGCAAGGTATGGGAGCCGTCGAGGGGCCAGTTCGAGGCGTTCAGGCACATGGCCTTCCCGCTGGTCGCCTTCTCGGACCGCTCGATCTCCGACACGTTCGCTGCCCTGATCTGCCACGGCGTGCTCGACCGCTTCCCTGCTCTGCGTCTAGCCACCATCGAGAACGGGGCCATGTGGGTCCCCGACCTGCTGCGCAACCTCAAGATCTGCCACGGCAAGATGCCGTGGGAGTTCAAGCGCCACCCGGTGGAGGCCTTCATCGAGAACGTGTGGGTGTCGCCCTACTTCGAGGACGACATGGCCCTCATCAAGGACTGCATCGGGGCCGACCGGATGCTGTTCGGCTCCGACTACCCCCACGCCGAGGGTCTGGCCGAGCCGGCCTCCTATCTGGACGACATCGCCGGCTTCAGCGACGACGAGGTCCGCAAGGTGATGCGCGACAACGCCTACGAACTGCTGTCAGCCTCCGCCCGCTAGAGCGGCTCAGCGGGTCTTGACGGCGAAGTCCTGCAGAGACGTGTTCTTGCCGCCGTGGCGGCCGGTGTCGCGGGACTGGATCGACACATCGTGGCCCGCCACCGACGCCCGCAGCGCCCCCACTGTGCAATCTGAGCGGTCCAGCACCGAGAACGGGTCGTAGTTGAACCAGTCCATGGCGTTGAGGTGGGTGATCCGGTCGATGTCGGTGTCGGGCACGCCCTCGAACACCTCGACCAGTTCCTCGGGGGCCTCGGGCCAGTTCGAGTCGGAGTGGGGGTAGTCCATCTCCCAGCACAGGTTGTTGATGCCGATCTCGTGGCGCAGGGCCACCCCCACCGGGTCGGAGATGAAGCAGGTGAGGAAGTTGCGCCGGAACACGTCGCTGGGCTTGAGGTCGCCGAAGGATTGGCCGGTCCACAGGTGGTGCATGTCGTAGGTCTTGTCGGCCCGGTCCATGAAGTACGGCACCCAGCCTGAGCCGCCTTCCGACAGGGCGATCTTGAGCCCCGGATACCGCCTCGGCACCGTCGACCACAGCAGGTCCGAGGCTGCGATCGACGTGTTCATGGGCTGCATGTGGATCATCACGTCCATGGGCGCGTCGGGTGCGCTCACCACCATCTGCCCTGACGACCCAAGGTGGATGGACAGCACTGTCCCGCAGTCGACCAGGGCCTCCCACAAAGGGTTCCAGTAGTGGTCGTGGAAGCTGGGCTGGCCCAGCGGAACCGGATTCTCGGTGAAGGTCATCGAGTGGCAACCCAGCTCGCAAACCCGGCGCACCTCGGCCGCGCACTCGTCAGCCGACCAGATCATGGGCAGGGCCATCGGGATGAACCGTCCCGGATAGGCGCCGCACCAGTCACCGATGTGCCAGTCGTTGTAGGCCCGGATCAGGTCGGCGGCGAAGGCCTTGT
>VXNG01000060.1 GCA_009840695.1 Acidimicrobiaceae bacterium | reverse complement strand
CGCCTCCCCCGCCCCCCGCCGGCTCGGCCATGATCGAGGTGAGCGGGGTGTCGAAGGTGTTCGGCGACGTGGTGGCGGTGTCCGACGTGACCTTCGGGGTACGGGCCGGCGTCACCGCCCTGCTCGGCCCCAACGGCGCGGGCAAGTCCACCCTGTTCAGGGTCATGTGCGGGTTGACGCGGCCCACCAAGGGCACGGTCAGGGTGCTGGGCGCCGACGCCCGCCGCGACCGCGGCGTGCGAGGCCGCATCGGTCTGGCCCCCCAGCAGGACGGCCTGTTCGACCGCCTCGACGCCATGCAGTTCGTCTCGCTGGCCGCGGCCACCGAAGGAGTGCCCGATCCGGGCCGGGCCGCCCGTACCGCCCTCGAGATCGTTGAACTCGACCCCGACGACTCCCGGTCGGTTTCGGGCTTCTCCAAGGGGATGCGCCAGCGGGTGAAGCTGGCTGCTGCATTGGTGCACGATCCCGAGGTGCTGATTCTCGACGAGCCCCTCACCGGACTCGACCCGGTGCAGCGCCGGCGCATGATCGAGCTGTTCCACGGTCTCGGCGACGAGGGTCGCTGCGTGCTGGTGTCGAGCCATGTGCTCGAGGAGGTCGCCCGGCTCGGCTCCCGGATCCTGGTGATCGCCCAGGGACGCCTGGTCGCCACCGGCGACTACCGCGAGCTCCGCGAGCTGATGGACGACCGCCCGCACCGCGTCCGCATCGGCGTGGACCAGCCCCGCCGGTTCGCCGCCGCCCTGGTGGAGTCGGGTACGGCGGTGGGCGTGAGTGTGGGCGCGGACTCCATCGTCGTGGACACCCGCGACGTCGACCGCCTCGGCCGCGCGGTAGCTCCGCTGGCGCAGCGTCTCGACGCCCGCCTGTCGCGGGTCGCCCCCCTCGACGAAGACCTCGAATCGGTGTTCCGCTACCTGGTTGAGAAGCGATGACCGCGCCGGTCGCCCGCCCGTCCCGCCACGTGCCCGCGGCCCGGGCCGCCGTGCTGACCTACCGGGCGCTGGTCCGCCAGGTGATCACGCCGGGGAAGCTCTTCGCTCTCGGCGCGCTGGGCGCGCTGATGATCCTGGTCGGCTGGCTGGTCGGCCTGTCCAGCGCCGACGAGGGCCTCTCCGGAGCACAGCTGCTCAGGGACGGCGCCGCTTACGCCGACGGCTTCGGGCTGATCATCCTGGTGCCGATCGTCTCCCTGGTGTTCGGCTCCTCCGTGCTCGGCGAAGCCCGGGAGGACGGCACGCTGGTGTATCTGTGGCTGCGCCCCATGAACCGGGCACCGGTAGCGGCGGGCGCGGCGGCCGCGGCCGCCACCGCGGCCCTGCCGTTGACGGTGGTGCCCACCGCGCTGGGTGGGTGGCTGGCGGCCGACCGGGTGGCGGGGTCGGCGGACCTGCTGTGGGGCGCAGTGGCCGCGGCGGCCCTGGGCACGGCCGCGTACTCGTCGCTGTTCGTGCTGGTGGGCCTGCTCCTCAAGAAGCCGATCCTGTGGGGTCTCGGCTACGTGCTGCTGTGGGAGGGCCTGGCCGTGGGGCTCGGCGACTTCGCGGCCCGCCTGTCGCTGAGGGGCTACACCCGGTCGGTGCTGAGCCACCTCAGCGGGATCGACTACGGCTTCGACTCCTACACGACCACCACCGCGCTCGTGGTGCTGGCTGCGGTGTCGGTGGCGGGCTTGATCCTGGCCGCAGTAAGGCTGAACCGCCTCGACGTCGCCTGAGCGCTCCGGGTCTGGCGTTAGCGGCCGGTGAAGGTCGCTTTGCCGGGGCCTCTCTCCAGGAAGCTGGCCACGCCGATGGCGGTGTCGTCGGTGGTGAAGCAGTCGCCGAAGTGCTCGCTCTCGCGGGCCACCGCGTCGGCCAGCGACAGGGGCAGGCCGTCCATCACCGCCTGCTTGGCCATGCGCAGCGCCGCCGGCCCGGCCGCGTAGCCCGCAGCCAGCTCGACAGCGGCGTCGTAGGTCTCCTCGGCGGGATGCACCGCCGAGACGAGGCCGATGGCGAGGGCCTCGTCGGGGTACACGTTGCGGCCGGTGTAGATGATCTCCTTGGCCTTGGTGATGCCGACGAGTCGGGGAAGGCGCTGGGTGCCGCCGCCACCGGGGATGATCCCGAGGAGGATCTCCGGCTGGCCGAACACCGCGTCGTTGGCGGCCACCCTGAAGTCGGTGGCCATGGCCAGCTCCATACCCCCGCCGAGGGCGTAGCCGTTAACGGCCGACACCGTGATCTGGGGCATGTTCTCGACCGCCAGGAACGCGTCGTTGAACTGGCGTGACAGCGCGGTGGCCCCTGCCGGGTCGAGGCCGGTGAAGCCTCCGATGTCGGCGCCTGCCGCGAAGATCCTCGGGCCTCCCCACACCACGGCCGCTCTCACGTCGCCGTCGGCCGCGATGGTGTTGGCCGCCTCAGCCAGCTCGGTGAGCATCTGGGGGTTGATGGCGTTCATCTTGGGCCGGTCGATGCGGATGGTGGCTACGCCTCCGCCGGTCTCGACTCGAACGAACTCGTTCACGGCTGTCTCCTCGGTGCCTCGCGGGTTCTCGACCCTACCGGAGGCGCCGGTCGGGTATCTTCACAAGGCCTCGAAACGAGCGAACCGGCTCTGCACAATCTGTAACTACAAGTTTCGGATTGTGCTAACCTGAGTTCTATGATCGAGCGCGAGATCACGGGGCGATTGACGAAGCTGTTTAGGCAATACCCGTTCGTTGTCGTGACCGGGCCGAGGCAGGCAGGCAAGACGACGCTGTGCCGGGCAGCCTTCAGCAGCCTCGCCTACCGCAGTCTCGATGCCCTCGATGTTCGAGCCTACGCCGAGTCCGATCCCCGAGGCTTTCTGGCCGAGACCGGAGCGCCGGCCGTCATCGATGAGGTCCAGCATGTTCCGTCGCTGCTCTCCTACTTGAAGGAGGCCGCGGACGCCGACGGCGGCAACGGGCGGTACGTTCTGACCGGCAGCGAGAACCTGACGCTCGCAGCCGAGGTGAGCGAATCGTTGGCGGGGCGCGCCGCGCTGCTGCGACTGCTGCCGTTCTCGCTGGCGGAACGGCGGCGCGCCGGGGCTGGAGAGGCCCTGGGCGACATCGTATTCGCTGGCTTCTACCCGCGGATCATCGACCAGCGGCTCGAGCCTCGCCAAGCGCTGCGCGACTACTTCGAGACCTATGTCGAGCGAGACGTGCGCCGCATGGGCGGCGTCGCCAACCTTTCGGCGTTCGCGCAGTTAACGGCCCTGTGCGCCGGGCGGGTGGGACAGCTTCTGTCCCTGACCTCGCTCAGCGACGATGTCGGGGTGTCACGCACGACGATCCGCCAGTGGCTCACTCTGCTAGAGCGCAGCTACATCGTCTACCTGCTGCCGCCGTTCGCGGCGAACATCCGCAAACGGCTCGTGAAGTCCCCGAAGCTCTACTTCCACGATGTGGGTCTTGCCAGCTATCTGCTCGGGATCGAGAGTCCCGGCCAGGTGGCGACGCATCCGCTGCGAGGGACGCTCTTCGAGAACGTAGTGGTGAGCGAGGCGATCAAGCACGGCTACAACCGCGGTGGTGACCCCCGGCTCTCGTTCTTCCGCGACTCGCGTGGCCTGGAGTGCGACCTCTTCTATGAGACGGAGCGGGGCATCAATGCCATCGAGGCCAAGTCGGGCTCGACTGTTGCCGCGGGCTTCTTCCGATCTTTCGACCCCGTCGCACGGGCGGTGCCGGATGTGGTTGCCAGAACGCTCGTCTACGCGGGTGCAGAGACGCAGACGCGAGGCGCCTGCGACGTCGTGCCGCTCGGGCAGTTCGCTGAGGCTCTGCGGCGGTTCGACGCCGACATGACCGTCCGAGTGACGTGCGGCGGCGAGCCGGTTGCGGGCGCCGATGTCCTCGCCCTATTCCCCAACAAGACCTGGCAGCGTGCCAGCAGCGACGGAGCCGGCGTGGCGCAGCTCAAGCTGTACACGACCGACGCTGCGATGACGGTGTTCGTCGCAGCGGCCGGATTCGGTGCCGCGGTCGAGAATGGGTGGGTTCCTGCCGAAGGCGCGTTGGAGTTGCAGTTGGAGGCCGTCGCCGACGGAGGGTCGGTCATCTTCGCAGACCAGACGGGCTACGTGCCCGGACTTGAGGGTCGCCTCAACCCCATTCTCGATGCCTCCGATAGGACTTATCTCTACACCACGAACGTCGCAATCGATGGTGGCCAGCAACCGCCGGTGAACTTCACGGTCGGGGGGGAGCCGCTAAACCTCGTCGATGCCCACGGCAACGAGTTCGACGTCCGGATCGTCGCCATGCTCGGCCAGTCGTCGCTGCTTGAGTATCACCGCCGGACCGGCGCCTGACTCCCTGGCAGGATTCCCAGCCTTGTCGCAGCGTCCTGCTACGTTGCGAACGACGGGCGGTGAGACAGGGAGTTTCGATGGAGAGCTTCGCCGAGGTCATGGTGTGACCGACAGCGAGGTGCCGAGCCTCGGCCCCGACAGCATCCTGCTCACCGACCGCGTGGCGGTGGTGACCGGCGCGGCCCGCGGCATCGGCGCGGCCACCGCGGTGGCCATGGCCCGCTTCGGCGCGGACGTGGCCATCTTTGACAAGGATCCCACGCTGCTGCCCGATGTGGCCCAGGAAGTTGAGGCGGAGGGCCGCCGCTGCGTGTCTGGCGTGCTCGACGCCCGCGATGACGACGCGGTAGCGGCCTTCATGCAGCGCACCCATGACGAACTGGGTCCCATCGACGTGATCGTCAACAACGCGGGCGGGACCTTCCGGGCCCGCTTCGACGACACCTCCCCCAAGGGGGAGCACACCCTGATCCGCGAGAACTTCTCCACGGTCACCAACTGCGTGCGGCACGGGATCCCGCTGATGTCCGACGGCGGCGCCGTCATCAACGTCACCTCGGTCGAGGCCTACCACGCCGCCCCGATGTTCGGGGTGTACGCGGCCATGAAGGCGGCGGTGGAGCAGTTCACCAAGACCCTGGCCCTGGAGTACGGGCATCGGGGCATCCGGGTGAACTGCGTGGCGCCCGACATGATGCCCACTCCCGGCGATTCCGTGCTGGCCGAGCAGGCCAGCTCCCTCATGGAGGGCCTGCATCCCACCCCGCTTCGCCGCAAGGGTCACGCGGACGAGTGCGCGTCGGTGATCGTGTTCCTGGCCTCGGACATGGCCAGCTTCGTTACCGGCGAGTCCATCCTCGTGGACGGCGGCACGGTGGCCGCAGGCAGCTGGAAGACCCGCTTCGACGGCTCCTTCGGTCTCTAGCCCGGGCCGGGTCAGGTGACGACGTTGGGGCGGGGCAGGCCCTGGGCCTCGCACATGGCGTAGTAGGCG
>VXNG01000220.1 GCA_009840695.1 Acidimicrobiaceae bacterium | reverse complement strand
CGGCTGCCTCGTGGCACGGACCTGGCGCTTGCGCAACTCGCTCTGGGACGGCACCGCCCAACCCTACATCGGAGCCCGGGCCGGGGCTCTTGATGCCGCGTGCCGTCCGTGCGGCGCGTAGCGTTGCGCGATGGTGTGGTGTCGCGTGCCCCGAAGTCCGGCGCGCCGTCCGGGGGCCCTGCTAGCGATCGCCGCAGCGGTGGTGGCCATCTCCGGCTGCGCCGACACTGCCGACGGCCCGCTGGTGGTCGAGGAGACCGTCGACGAAGAAGTCGTGACCACGACCACGTCGGCACCGCCGGAGCCTCCTCGCTCCGAGGGGACGGCTGAGATCGGCGAGGCCCGCTACGAGTTCGCGGTCACGTGCCACGACCGCGGTGCCGGTGACGTGGTCGTGATAGGGGCAGGCGACGATCCGGTTTCCGGCGGTCTGGTGGAACTGTACTTGGAGGCCTCGTTCGTCGACCCGTACGTCGGTCTGCGCCTGGCGGACGGGACGCTCATAGAGCCATCCCTCGACAGCCCGCTGGACCTGTACGTGCAGGACGACGTGATCCGCGCCTCCGCCATCCGCTTCGTGCGAGATCTGGACCTGGAGACGGGCGAGGCCACCGAGGTGGGCTTCGGCGAGTTCGAGATCCACTGCTACAGCTACGAGCGCGAGCCGCCCTCCTGACGGAGTCGCCGGCCGAGCTGCCCGCTATTGCGGGGTCTCGCAGCCGGTGTCCAGCATCACCATCGGCAGGCGCCCGGACTTGAAGGCCCGCACCGCGCCCTCGGAGATGTTGAACACCACCCGGTAGTTCTGGTCGCCCGGATCCCTGGGCACGAAGACCAGATCGACGGTTCCGTCGACCCGCACCTCCCGCTCGATCCTGTCGCCGAACAGGTCGGTGACCATGCTCTCGGGAGACCCGACGCCCACGCCGGAGCGGGTGGTGATCGGTCCGCTGTTGATGTCGACGCGTTCGATGGTGCCCTGGTGGACGAGGAAGACGATTCCCTCGGGGGCGTCGAAGGGGACGACGTGATAGCAGGCGCCGGTCGGTCCCGCCGGGACCAGCACCGTCCCGGCCGCCTCCTGGGCCGCGGCCACCGTCATCCCGAAGTGGACCTCGTCGAGGCCGACGGTCGAGACGGTGGACCGGTTGCTGAGCCTCGGCGGGCCGAACTGCTGCGGGTTGTCCGGTGGCACGGTCGTGATCGTGGTGGTGGTGGCCTGGACCGTGGTCGTGGTGGTCGTGGTCGAACTCGTGCTGGTGGTACTGGTGGGCGTGGTCCCGGTGTCGGCGCCCTGGTCGCTCTGGTCGTCGTCGACGGCAGCGGGCTGCTCATCTGATCCGGTGTCCTCGAGCACCTCCCCGGTGTCGTCGACGACCGTCGGGGCATCGGGGTCGTCGGCGGTGTCGCGGCCGAGCCACCAGATCAAGCCAGCCACGACGAGGATCACCACCGCAACTGCAATGAGAATCGGTGCCCACCGGGGGCTCCGCCTCTCGGCGGCTCCAGGCCAGAACGGACCCTGATCCTCCGGTTCCGGATTCCATTCCACGAAAGTGGAGGGTACCGAGTCGCCAACGACACGGTGTGGATCCGACCTGTGGGAACAAGGCACCTGAGGCAGGCGCTCGTCAATCGTGTACAGGCGAGTACGGCAAATCCGACCTGTGGGCCGCCCGGGGCTCGAACCCGGCACCTTGAGATTAAAAGTCTCCTGCTCTACCCGATGAGCTAGCGGCCCGCATCCATTGTGGCAGTGGCCCCGACGCTTCAGGCCTCAGGCGGGCTCGCCGGTGAAGCGGTGGGCTTTCAGGTCGCTGAGATTGGCCCATTCCAGTGTGCGAGCGTGGGTCGCCTCCAGGACGACCTGAGGCGCGGCTCCGGCCTCGAGCGCCTCCGTCCAACGAGGTGCGCACAGGCACCAGTGGTCGCCGGGCGCCAACCCGTCGAAGCCAATGGCTGGTTGGGGGGTGGAGAGGTCGTTGCCGGCGGCCTTGGAGAATTCGAGGAACTCAGCGGTCATGACCACGCACACCGTGTGGACGCCGTAGTCGCCGGAGTCGGTGTTGCAGCAGCCGTCCCGGAACCAGCCGGTGAGCGGATCGAAGGAGCACGGCTGCAACTCGTTGCCGAGAACATTGAGAGCCACGGCGCCCAGTCTCTCAGATCTCGGGTGCTCTCGCGGCAGTTACTCTCTTGGTATGGGCGAGGCAAGCGGAACTGTGCCCCCGGAGGGTCAGGTCACCGACGAGACGGACGGCCCCCCGCCTCCGGATGCCGAAGAGATTCGCCGGGCGGCCCAACTCGAAGGCATCGAGCGGGACCTGGACACCGTGGACGCCGCCCTCTCCGCGCTGGACTCCGAGGACCTTGAAGGGGCGGAGGCGCTTGCGGCAGAACTCGAGGATTCGACTGGCGACCCTGCGGCCGGCAGCAGTCGATAGAGGGGTGTCAACTAGCGAGGGCGTCCTCCGACGCGCTCGCCGTGCGGCCGAGGTCACTGAGGGCCAGCAGGTACCCTTCGGCTCGCTCCGCATAGGGGTTGCGGTTCACGAGCGCCTGAAACTCGGGTGAGTGCTCGGCCACGACCAAGTGCGCCAACTCGTGGATGATCACATGGTCGAGAACCCAGGGAGGTGCTTCGGCCAGCCGAGTCGAGATGCGAATGTCACCGCTTCCGGTCGAGCATGAGCCCCAACGCAGGCGCTGCCGGGACGACCACTGGATCGAGCGCGGTTCGGGAAGGCCGAAGCGGGCCGCCAGCTCGCGGGCCCTGGGCTCCAGGGGCAGGTGGCCGCATCGCCGCTTCTCTTCGAAGCGGGTCAAGACCTTGCTCACCAGGGCTTGCTCCTCGTCCTTTGTCGTCCAGGCCGGAACCCGCACGACCAGGACGCCGTCCGTCATGCGGGCCGACACCGTCTTCTGTCGTCTTGAACTGCGGATGACCCGCACGGGTGGCAGGCTCTGGGGCGTGGGCGCCTCCTCAGCGTCGCCAAGAGATGTCTCGATAATGCTCATCGTCGCTCCGTTGTGGCAGTGGGCGTGAGGCACGCACCGTCGCCAGTGAGCGCGATTCGGTCTTGCAGGCGCACGTCACCCGACTGCACCCGGATCCGGAGACCACCGAGGTTGCTGATGCGCTTGAAGGCGCACCCGAAATACCTTTCAAGTGTATAGATAACACCGGCATGTGACACAACCAGCGCTTCTCCGGAGGAGATCCGGGCCGCGATGCGGTGCGAGGCCGCCAGCACACGCTCGATCAGCAACTCGTCGCCCTCCCAGCCGGGCGGGTAGTTGCCCGCAGCCAGGGCACCGGGATAGTCGCGCTCGATCTCCTCACTTGTGAGCCCCTGCCACAGACCTACGTTGCGCTCCCGCCATCCGGGATCGGTGGTCACCGGCCCGGCGTCGAGCGTCTCGGCGATGATCTCGGCGGTCTGGCGAGCCCGGTCGAGATCACTGGACACGATGCAGTCGACACCCTCCAAGCCGGCGGCGGCCGCCCTCGCTTGAGCAGCCCCTGCGGATGTCAGGGGCGGATTGGCGTGACCCTGCCACCGCCCGTCGAGATTCCAGACGGACTCGGCGTGGCGAACGACGAGAAGGTTGACCATGATCGCGAGCGACCGTAACCCGGCTGAGTTCGCCGGCCGCGGATGGTGGCTACCATGTCGGTGTGGCGCGTCTGCGGCTGTTCGCATCGGCTCGGGAGGCGGCCGGAACCGGCCGCGACAACGTGCCCGGTGCCACCGTGAGAGAGGTCTTGGAGGAGGCCTGCGGTCGGTATGGCCATGATTTTGCCGGACTGCTCGAGACCTGTCAGGTGTGGCGCAACGGCGAGCCGGCAGCACCCAACGCGCCGGTCGGGGACGACGACGAGATTGCAGTGCTGCCGCCCGTCTCGGGCGGTTGACCACCAGAGGACTAGCTATAGCCTCAAGCTTTCGTGAGTCGCGTCGCCGTCCTGTCGCTGCACACCTCACCACTGGTGCTCCCCGGCCACGGCGACGCGGGCGGGATGAACGTGTACGTGCGCGAGCTCTCCTCCGCGCTGGCCCAGACGGGAGTCGACGCCACCGTGTTCGTCAGGCGTCACAGCGACGCCCCGACCGTCGTCGACGTGGAGCCGGGATTCAGGGTCGTCCATGTGACCGCGGGAGCGGCCGACCTGGCCAAGGAGTCGCTGCCCGCCGTGGTGGAGGACTTTGCCGGCGGCGTGGAGGCATGGATCCGCCACAACCCCGTCGACGTGCTGCACGCCAACTACTGGCTGTCGGGGATGGCCGGGCACCGCTTGAAGCACGACCTCGACCTGCCTCTGGTATCGACGTTCCACACGCTCGCCCGGGTCAAGGCCGAGACCGGTGACCTGGAACCGCAGCGCCGGATCGACGCCGAGGCTGAGGTGATCGCCTGCTCCGATGTGATCACAGCCAACTCCGTGACCGAGGTGCAGCAGCTCGCCGACCTGTACGGGGCCGATCCGACGCGCATCGACGTGGTGGCTCCGGGTGTCGACGGCGCCCTGTTCTCGGTGGGGTCGCGGCACGGAGCCCGCGCCGCGCTGGGACTCGAAGGAGCGCCGGTGTTGCTGTTCGTCGGCCGCATACAGCCCTTGAAGGGTCTGGACGTGGCCGTCGAGACCCTGGCCGGCCTCGGACGCCGCTACGGCGACGCCCAGCTCCTCGTGGTGGGCGGCGCCTCGGGCCCCGAGGGAGAGCGCGAGCTCCGTCGATTCGAGGATGCGATCCGCCATCACCGTCTGCAGGGCCGCGTCAGGCTCGTGCCACCGCAACCTCACCATCTCCTGTCGACCTACTACCGGGCCGCCGATGTGTGCCTGGTTCCCAGCCGCTCGGAGTCGTTCGGCCTGGTCGCCTTGGAGGCGGCAGCCTGCGGTGTGCCCGTGGTCGCCGCCGATGTGGGCGGGCTTCGAACGTTGGTGGACCACGGCCGCAACGGCCTACGCATTCCCGGGCGCGACCCGGCCCGATACACCGAGGCGGTGCTCTCCATCCTTGACGATCCCATGCTTGCCGCATCCATGGCCCGGCGGGGCGCTGAGATGGCTGGCCGGTACTCCTGGACGGCCACGGCGGCCCGCCTGCGCAGGATCTTCGCGGATCTCTCGTTGCGGGTTCCGTTGGACTGCACAGTCTGAGAGGCCGAGCCGATGGGAGGCGATTCCGATCCCATGACCCAGGCGCCGCCTGCGTCGGATGCGGATCTCGACGCTCTGGAGCGGCAGATGGACTCGTGGCTGGCGGCCGCGGCTGGAGCGAACCCCGCCATCGACGCCATCGAACGCGGCCCGCAGGACGAGCGACGGTGGTACGTGCGGGTCCACGGCGAGGAGAAGGAGGTGTGGACG
>VXNG01000098.1 GCA_009840695.1 Acidimicrobiaceae bacterium | reverse complement strand
ACCGGATCGAGATCTACGTCCCGGCGTCCAAGCGGGTCTACGGCTACTACGTGCTACCAGTGCTGGACGGCGAGCGGCTGGTGGCTCGCCTCGACCTCAAGACCGACCGCACCGAAGGCGGGCTGCGAGTGCTGGGCGCATTCGCAGAGCCGGGCGTGGACCATGGCGAGCTGGCCGAGCGGCTCCGGCCGCACCTGATCGAGTTGGCGCGCTTCGTCGGCGTCGACGAGGTCCGCTACGGCGACCGCGGCGACCTCATGGCCGCACTGGATCCCGGCTAGCGTTTCTAGCGGTGAGCTTTGCCGTTGAGCCTCCGGATCTGGCTTCGGTTGCGGCCGAGCACGGGCCGACGGCCTTCGTGCTGACCGTGGGTGACGACGGGCGGACCCGGATCATCCATGTGAAGGTCGAAGTCGACGAGCAGGGCGTGATCAAAGCGGTGGTCGGCCACGGTGCGGCGGCCAACGCAGTCGCCAGACCCGATGTGGTCGTGCTCTGGTCGCCGGCCGCCGACGGGTTCAGCCTCATCGCCGACGGGGTTGCCTCGGTGGACGGCGAGCCGAGGCCCGACACGCCGATCACGATCGAGGTCTTCTCCGCGGTCAGGCACCGTCCCGCCCCCGTCTGAGAGCGGAGTTCGTGTCGTTCCTGATCCGGCGTCCGGCGGCCCGCTGCGTACTGCTCGACGGTGCCGGGCGGGTGTTCCTGATCCGATCGGAAGATCCGATCGACCCTCACAAGCCGGAGTGGCTCGAGATACCCGGCGGAGGTGTCGGCTACGGCGAGGACTCGGCTGCGGCCTGCCGGCGCGAGCTGCACGAGGAGACCGGCATCACCGACGTGGAGATGGGGCCGTGCGTATGGACCCAGTACGTGGAGTACACGTTCTGCGGCATGCGCTTCGAGTCGAACGAGCGGATCCACGTGGCTTGGTGTGACGGCGGCGAATACCGCCCCCGCGGCCTCGAAGCGCTCGAGGCGGCCGCCTTCATCGAGGCGGGCTGGTGGACGCTCGACGAGCTGCTGGCCAACGACGAGCCCACGGTTCCCGCACGCCTGAGGGAGTTCCTCCCCGCGGTGGTGGCCGGCGACCTGGTCGAGCCGCCGATCGACGTCTCACCCGATCGGCCGACGGTCTGAGCGCGCGCCGGCGGCTACCAGTCGTCGTCGCGGTCGGCCCGGTCGGCTGCGCTGACGCCGTAGCCGATGATTATCGATGGCAACAGCAACAGGGATCCGACCACCAGAGTGACCGCGGCGATCGTGGCGGGCGCCGTTGTGAAGCCGGTCACGAAGCCGGCCACGAACGCAGCCAGAGACACGCCGTAAAGCGAGTAGCCCGCTCTGCGTCCCGTCCGGGCCAAGCGGGCCAGCCTCTGCCGCCGCTCCAGGACGGGATCGGAGGGCGCTGTCATCGGGCCGTACCCCTGGCTGTGCCCGACACCAGTTCGTCGTTGGCGTCGTGCAGCCAGCAATGGACGCCGCGATAGCGGGCCACCTCGTGGTCGAAGTTGGTGCGGTTGGGCGTGAACACGCCAATCTCATACACGGACAACTCGTAGATCTCCCCGACGAACGCCTCGAACTGCTCGTAGCACACCCGCAGGGCGAAACCACGCACCGCATCGTCGCCCGGGTAGATGGCAGGGTGGGGAGCGTCCAGATCGAAGGTGTGGTACACCTCGGCCCAGTGGGGCTCGTCGCAGTCGACCCGGGCTGTGATGGCCAACCGCCGCCCGGCCTGCAGGCCCTCGAACCGGTTGAAGCAGTCACCGCCGACGAGGGTGTACTCGTTGATGATCTCACCGGGAATGTCCAGCGGGTCGATCGGCCCCAGCTCCGTGGAGGTGTCTGGGCTGCCATCACCGCTGGTCCCGTCGAATGTCGTGTCCGGTCGAGCCCCGCTTCCGCCCTCGAGAGCCGCCACCACGTCGGCGGTGTTGGTGGGACCCGACGCGGCCACCGCCGCGGCCGGATCGGTCAACTCCGAGTCCTCGCCATCGGACCCATTGCTGCACGCCGCCAGAAGCACAGCGGCCGCAACCGCGCCCAGAAGGGAGTTCACACGACAAGACGGTCCCATCGAGGCGGAGACTACGAGATGGCGCCTCTAGAGTGTGCGCCGATGACAGATCTGGGCTTCGCTGCTTTCGACGCCGACAACCACTATTACGAGGCCACCGACGCTTTCATCCGCCACGTTGACCCCAGGATGCACAAGCGCTGCATGCAGTGGGCGACGGTCGGCGGGCGCGAGCGGCTCCTGGTGGGGGGTCGGATCAACCGCTTCATACCCAACCCCACCTTCGACCCGGTGGCCCGGCCGGGCTGTCTCGACGACTACTTCAGGGGCAAGATCTCCGCGACGGACATGCGTGAGGCCTTCGGCACCCTGGAGCCGATCTCGCCGGCGTACCGCAACCGTGACGCTCGCATCGAACTGCTGGACGCGCAGGGCCTTGAAGCGTGCCTCCTGTTCCCCACGCTGGGCGTGGGCATGGAAGCCGCCTTGGAGCACGACCCGGCCGCCCTGACGGCCGCGTTCGGGGGATTCAACCGGTGGCTGGCCGACGACTGGGGGTTCGCCTACCGCGACCGCCTGTTCGCGGCCGGGTACCTGACGCTGGCCGACCCCGACTGGGCCCTCGACGAGCTCGACTGGCTGATCGCCAACGACGTGCGGGTGGTGAACATGCGACCGTCGTCGGTGCCCGACGGCGCCGGCGGGCGGCGCTCGCTGGGCCACCCCGCCCACGACAAGGTGTGGCAGCGGCTGGACGATCACGGCATCACGGTGGCCATGCACTCAGGCGACTCCGGCTACGGGTTCCTGCTGGAGCACTGGGGGGTGGACAGCGAGTTCGAGTCGTTCCGCTACAACGCCCTCAAGAGCATGCTCACCTACTCGCCGATCTCGGACGCGCTCGCCTCGCTGCTGGCTGAGGGCGTCCTGAGCCGGCACCGCAACCTGCGGGTGGCCACTATCGAGACCGGTTCGGAGTGGGTCTGGCCCTTCGTGAAGAAGCTGGCCAAGACCTACCGCCAGCAGCGTCACGCCTTCGAGGAGGATCCCATGGAGGTGTTCCGGCGCCAGGTGTGGATCTCGCCCTACTACGAGGACGACCTTCGGGGGCTGCGCGACCTCATCGGTGCCGGTCACATGCTGTTCGGTTCGGACTTCCCCCATGCCGAGGGACTAGCCGATCCGGTGTCGTTCGTGCACGACTTGACCGGGTTCTCCGACGCCGAGATCAAGCAGGTGATGCGCACCAACGGGCTGTCGCTCACCGGCAGGGCGGCGGTCTGAGCCTGATAGTGGCCCGAACCAGTCCGTGAGCTCTGCGACGCGGGTCGGCGGCGACGGCCGGGTTCGGTGCTGGTGGCCGGGTGAAGACGAGGGCTACGTCGCCTACCACGACCGCGAGTGGGGTCGCCCGGTCACCGACGACAACCGGCTGTTCGAGAAGCTCTGCCTGGAGGGGTTCCAGTCCGGATTGTCGTGGCTGACGATCCTGCGCAAGCGCGACAACTTCCGGGCCGCCTTCCGTGGGTTCGACGTCGCGGCCGTGGCTGCCTTCGGGCCAGGAGACGTCGAGCGTCTGCTGGACGACGCCGGCATCGTGCGCCACCGCGGCAAGATCGCCTCAGCCGTCAACAACGCCGGTCGGGCCCTGGAGGTGATCGAGGAGTTCGGCTCGCTCGGGACCTACATCTGGGGTTGGGAGCCGGACCCCGGCGCCGAGCCCCCGACCAGCATTGAGGCGCTGCCCGCGTCCACTCCGGAGTCACAAGGCCTGGCCAAGGACCTCAAGCGGCGGCACTGGAGCTTCGTCGGGCCCATCACCGTCTACGCCTTCATGCAGGCGATGGGCCTGGTCAACGACCACGTCGATGGGTGTTTCGCTCGTTCGGAGTGCGAAGCAGAGCGGGTCGCACTGGCCCGCCCCTAGTCACGGCCGAATCTGCCTTAGTCTGGCGATGTGGCCATGACCGAGGCCGCGCTCGACGCGGCTCACGAGGGCCTGCGGGCTGCGGGCATCGACTTCGTCTCCGGGCTGCCCGACGGCTGGCAGCGGCCGCTGCACGAGCGGGTGGAGCTCGACCCCGACATCCACTACGTGCCGGTGTGCAACGAAGGCGTCGGGTTCTCCATCTGCGCCGGGGCGTGGCTGGGCGGCAAGAAGCCCGCCCTGATCATGGAGAACAGCGGGTTGCGGGTGGCCTCGGAGTACATCGCCCGCATCTCGCTGGGCACCGGCGTACCCGTCACGCTGCTGTGCTCGTACCGGGGCGACGTGGGCGAGACGGAGCACTGGGGCATACCCCACGGGATCGTGGCCGAGCCGCTGCTGGACGCGCTGCGGATCAAGTACCTGGTCGTGCGCCATGTCGAGGATCTGGCCAAATCGATCGTGCGGGCCAAGCGGACCGGTGAGGCCCAGCTCCATCCCGCGGCCGTCCTCGTCTCCGGCGACTGCGTCTGGGAGGACTGAGGGTGGCCCTGGACCGCTACGAGTGGCTGGGCCGGCTGGCCGGCAGGCTGCCCACCGACTGCCTGGTGATGTCCACCTACATCGGGGCGGTGTCGTTCGAGTGGGCCCACCACACCGAGGAGCACCACCGCACCGCCCACCTCGGCCAGATGGGAGACGTGATCGGCATGGCCGTCGGTCTGGCACTGGCCCTGCCCCACCGAAAGATCGTGTGCCTCGACGGCGACGGCTCGGTGCTGATGGAACTGGGCCAGCTGGTGGCCATGGGCGAGCAGCAGCCCGACAACCTGGTGGTGTTCGTGGTGGACAACGGCGTGTACGAGTCGATCGGCTGGAGCAGCCAGGGCCGGCGGGCCACCGCCACCGCCGGCCGGGTCGACCTAGCCGCCATCGCGGCCGGATGCGGCGTGCCCTACACCGTCGACGTCACCGCCGAGGACGAACTCGACGCCGAGATCGAGCTGGCCTTCTCCCGCAACGTGTGCAGCTTCATCAACGTGCGCACCCACCCCGGCCACTGCCACGTACGGCCCCGCCGAACCGACGGAATCGAGGACAAGTACCGCTTCGTGCGCTACGTCGAGCGCCTAGAGGGCATCTGGATAACTGGAGTCCCACCCCAGGACATCGCGCTCATGAAGGGCCGAAAGGAGTAGCGGGGGTCTAGGAGGGGTCGGGGTCGGCTAGGCGGAGGTCGGCGAACTCGTGGGGGTTGCGGTCGCCGACGAGCACGTGCTGGCTGCCGGCGTGCATGTCGCGGAAGCATCGCTGCAGCGGCCCGTCCCGCAGGGCCTCGGTGCCGCACCATTCGTACAAGCTGCGGACCAGGGCCAGGCCCTCCTGGGTGAGCAGTGTGGCCGACTGCTTGATGTTGGTGGCCAGCACCGGGTCGCGGCCCGAGCCGGCC
>VXNG01000274.1 GCA_009840695.1 Acidimicrobiaceae bacterium | reverse complement strand
CGCTCGGCGCGGCCGCGGCGGTGTCGGTGAGCGGGCTCATCGGCTTCGTCGGCATAATCGTGCCCCACACGGTGCGGCTCGCGTTCGGCACCAGCAACCGGCTGGTTCTTCCACTGTCGATCCTGTTCGGCGGAGCGTTCATGGTGCTCGCCGATCTGGCCGCCCGCACCGCGCTGGCACCGGCGGAGTTGCCCATCGGCGTGGTGACCGCCTTCCTGGGCGCCCCCTTCTTCGTGCTGGTGCTGCGGACCAGCCGCCGGGAGATCTGGTGACGCCGGCGGTCCGCGTGCGGGATCTGGACGTCACCCTCGACGGCACGCACGTGCTGCGGGGCGTTGACCTGGCCGCGTCGACGGGGGAGTGGGTGAACATCATCGGCCCCAACGGCGCGGGCAAGACCACTCTGCTACGTGCCCTGCTCGGGTTGGTGGCCTTCGACGGGGAGATCGCCATAGACGGGGTCGAAGACAGGCGCCGCTCGGCCCGGGCCCGCAAGGTCGCGTACGTACCACAGACACCGGTGATCCCACCGGGGATGCTGGTTGCCGACTACGTGCTGCTGGGGCGCACGCCCCATCGAGGCGTCTTCGCAGCCGAGACCGCCAACGACCGCAGGATCGCGGCCGAGGTTCTGGCCCGCCTCGACCTGGGCGGTTTCGGCGAACGCACCGTGCAGTCCCTGTCGGGCGGCGAGCGCCAGCGGGCGGTGATGGCCCGGGCTCTGGCCCAGCAGGCCGACGTCCTGCTTCTCGACGAGCCCACCACCGCCCTCGACCTGGGTCATCAGCAGGATGTGCTCGAGTTGATCGACGCTCTGCGACGCGAGCGCGGCCTCACCGTCATCGCGACCCTTCACGACCTGACGCTGGCGGCCCGCTACGGCGACCGCATAGCCATACTCGCCCGAGGGCGTGTCGCCGAGACCGGGCCACCCGCGGAGGTGCTCACTGTGCACAACATCGCCGAGCATTTCGGGGCGAGCGTGCGCATCGTCGACGACCCCGAGGGCCCCGTGATCGTTCCCACTACTGCTGCGAGCACCCAGAATGGAGACCAACCATGACCACCAGCGACTCCCCGCCCACCGAAGATCCCCGCCCCGGCGGCCTGCGCACCGCCAAGAGCCTCGTGGTGGTCAACACCGGCGACGGCAAAGGCAAATCGTCGGCCGCGTTCGGCACGGTGATGCGGGCCCGGGCGCGGGGCTGGCCGGTGGCGGTAGTGCAGTTCCTCAAGTCCGAAGACTGGGTGACCGGCGAGCAGATGATGGCAGAACCGCTCGGGGTCGACTTCTGGTCGCTGGGAGAAGGCTTCACCTGGGACAGCGCCGACCTGACCCGCGACGAGGCCGAGGCCCGCGAGGCGTGGCGGCACGGCAAGGCGGTGGTGGAGGCGGGCGAGCACCGGCTGGTGGTGTTCGACGAGATCACCTACCCGCTGAACTGGGGCTGGATCGACGCCGCGGAGGTGGAGGCCACGTTCCGCAACCGCCCCGAGGGTGTGTCGCTGGTGCTGACCGGCCGGGACGCGCCGGACTGGATGATGGAACTGGCCGACACCGTCACCGAGATGGTCAAGACCAAGCACGCCTACGACGCCGGGATCCTGGCCAAGAAGGGCATCGACTACTGATGTTGAGCGAGTAGGCAGCTGTGCTGACGGTGCTCACCGGCGGGGCCCGGTCGGGCAAGTCGGCCGCGGCGGTGGCGGCGGCGACGGCCTCAGGCGCGCCGGTGACCTTCATCGCCACGGCCGAGCCGGGTGACGACGAGATGGCCGAGCGAATCCAACGTCATCGCGCCGAGCGACCTGCTCATTGGACGACTGCGGAGGCGCCCCACGACCTCGCGGGGGCCGTGGCCGGCGTCGATCCGGCTGGCACCATAATCGTCGACTGCCTTTCGATCTGGACGACCAACCGGATGCTGGAGGATCCCCCGATTGACGGCGCCGAACTGGTGGCGGAGGCGGCTGGGCTGGCCGTCCAGTTGGCGGCTCGGCCCGGGCTCTCGGTGGTGGTCACCAACGAGGTCGGCTCGGGAGTGGTGCCGGCTACGCCACTGGGACGCGACTTCCGTGACGTGCTGGGTCTGGTCAACCAGGCGATGGTGCGAGCGGCCGACGCCGCCTATCTGGTGGTCGCTGGCCGGCTGCTGCCGCTCGTCGACCCGGCCGACGGGCTGGGTCCTAAGGGACGGAGCAAGTGAGGACACCGGACCCTGTTGGCCGAATTGGCAGCGTTGAGGCCCAGATATGGCGCATAACGCTGCCAATTCGGTTCCGGCCGCTGCCGCCACAGCGAATTGGCAGCAGTGGAGTCCGTTTTGGGCGCTCTCCGCTGCCAATTCGCGTATGGATGCTGCCGTGACAGCGACGAGCGGCGTACTTGCCGGCCTGCTTGCTGACCTTCCCGGTCCGGACGGGTCCGCACGTGACGAGGTAGCGGCCAGGGCTGCGACCGTGCTGCGGCCAGCCGGGGCCTTCGCCCGCCTCGACGCGGTGGCTTCCTGGCTGGCCGGGTGGCAGGGCACTGCGCATCCGCGGGTGGAGCGACCCCATGTAGTGGTGTTCGCGGCCGACCACGGCGTGGCCGCCGATGGGGTGAGCGCTTACCCGGCGGCGGTCACTGCGGCCATGGTCGACGCCATCGAGAGCGGCGTGGCCACGATCAGCGTGCTGGCCCGCGAGGTCGGCGCCTCCGTCGCACTCGTCGACGTGGGGGTGGGACGGCCTACCGGCAACGTCCGGGTCACCGACGCCATGAGCCGCGTCGAGTTCGATACGGCCGTGACAGCCGGCGCGGCTGCCGTCGATAGGGCCGACGCCGACCTACTGGTGGTGGGCGAGATCGGGATCGGCAACACCACTGCGGCCGCGGCGGTGGCGGCGGCGGTGCTCGGGGGAACCGCGACCGACTGGGTCGGACCGGGCACCGGCATGGTCGGCGCGGCTCTGGCTCACAAGTGCGATGTGGTCCAGGCTGCGCTTGACCGGGTGGGGACGGTCTCACCGCTGGAGGCGCTTCGACGCCTAGGGGGCCGGGAGCTGGCGGCCATGGCCGGTGCCGTCGCCGCGGCCCGGCACCGCCGGCTGCCGGTGGTGCTCGACGGGTTCATCGCCACCGCCGCGGCCGCTCCGCTGGCGGTGGCTCGCCCCGGCAGTCTCGACCACTGCATCGCCGGCCACTGCTCGGCCGAGCCCGGCCACCAGCGGGCGCTGGAGACGCTGGGGCTCGACCCGCTGATGCGGCTCGATCTGAGGCTGGGGGAGGGATCCGGGGCGCTGGTGGCCGTGCCCATCATCCGGATGGCCGCAGCCGCGGTGACCGACGTGGCCACCTTCGAGGAGTGGGGCCTCCAGCGATGAGCCTGCGGAGGGCGTGGGCGTTCCTGACACGGCTGCCGGGTGGCGTCCATCCCGAGACCGACCGGGACTTGGGCCGCAGCGTCCCGTGGTTCCCGGTCGTGGGTGCCGCGGTGGGGGGATTGTCGGGCGCGGTGTATTGGTCCCTGTACGGGCCGTTGGGCGAGGCTCTGGCCGCGGTTCTGGCCGTTGCGGTCGGGGCGGTCGCCACCGGCTGTTTCCACGAGGACGGCCTGGCCGACACCGCCGACGCGCTTGGCGGAACGACCCGGCAGCGACGACTGGAGATTATGAAGGACTCCCGCGTCGGGGCCTTCGGGGTTCTGGCACTGGTGCTGTCGACGCTGGTGCGGGTGTTCGCGGTGTCGTCGCTGGCAGCCACCGACGGGCTGATAGCGCTGGTGGTGGCCCACACGCTGGGTCGCACGATGGCGGTGGCGGTGATGGGCGCGGCCCCCGCAGCCGCCGGCACCGGCCTGGGCCACAGCTACACGGCCCACCTGCCCCGGGCCTGGACCGTTGCCGCAATCGTCATCACCTCGGCGGCTGCGGCCAGCCTCGGGCTGCCGGGCGCGGTGTCGCTGGCGGCGGCCGCGTCGGGAGCAGTGCTGGTAGGCCTGGTCGCGCGGCGGGCGTTCGCCGGCACCACCGGCGACGTCCTCGGAGCTGCCGAGCAGGTCGCCGAGATGGCTGTCCTGGTGTCAGCCGCCCTGGTGAGCACTCACGGCTGGTCCTGGTCCTGAGCCGGGCGCCCGCCGGGCCGCGAGTTCACTGGCGGCGGGCGTGAGGCGCGGCGGTCAGCCTCCGGCGCCGGGCTGGGTGAGCAGCGCGATCCAGATCGAGACGGTGGCCAACACGATGGTCGACACGATGATGTAGAGATGCCACGCCTGGCGCCGGACGATCTCAGCAAGCTCGGTGGCCATCTGCACCTTGATCTCGGCAAGCTCGGTGGCCATCTGCACCTTGATCTCGGCCCGTTCGGTGGTGGCCTGCGCGAATCCCGTGGCCATGGCCGCGTTGACCTCTGCGAAGCCGGCGCGGAGGTCCTCTTTGGTGGCGACGTTGTCCCAGCCGCTGGGCGGCAGGTGTTCCATGAGAGTTTCGGCGTCGTCTTGTCCCATGACTTCTGCCAAGGTGCTGTACATCGAGGTGCGCTGGGCGTGGGTGACAGCCATCTTCGGTGCCCTTCAGTCGGCGGTTGCAGATGCGGGGGCGCCTCGAACGGCTGCTCCAAGGCTGCCGGATGGCAGCTACAGCTAACTATAGCACATTGAAGATCATTGGACATCATCTCAGAATAGATCGCTCTCTTGAGCATTCACTGACTCTTACCCTGCGCCCGTTAGTCTCGCCCTGCAGGCTCGAAACATGCAGGAGGCAGCCATGCGGAGCCATGAAATCGACTACCGGATATACGGGGACGACCTCCAGTTCGTGGAGGTCGAACTGGATCCCGGCGAGATCGTGGTCGCCGAGGCCGGGGCCATGATGTACATGGAGCAGGGGATCACCTTCGAGGCCAAGATGGGCGACGGCTCCGACCCCGACCAGAGCGGATGGGGCAAGCTCAAGTCGGCGGCCAAGCGGGGCATCACCGGTGAGGGCCTGTTCATGACCCACTTCATGAACAGCGCGCCCCAGGGCAAGCAGCGGGTGGCTATGGCCGCGCCCTACCCAGGCAAGATCCTGCCCATCAACCTGGCCGCTGCGGGCGGGCAGCTCATAGCCCAGAAGGACGCCTTCCTGTGCGCGGCGTCGGGCACCAAGCTCGACATCGTCTTCAACCGCAAGTTCGGCACGGGCCTGTTCGGAGGGGAGGGCTTCATCCTCCAGTCCATCTCCGGTGACGGCCTGGCCTTCATGCACGCGGGCGGCACCATCGTCGAGAAACAGCTCCAGGGCGAGACCCTGCGGGTCGACACCGGCTGCATCGTTGCCTTCCAGCCATCGATCCAGTACTCAATCGAGCGGGCCGGCAACCTCAAGTCGATGGTGTTCGGCGGCGAGGGTCTGTTCCTTGCCACACTCACCGGCGTGGGCCGGGTGTGGCTCCAGTCGATGCCGTTCAACCGGCTCGCCGACCGGGTGGTGGCCAACCTGAGGCCCGGCGGCTC
>VXNG01000072.1 GCA_009840695.1 Acidimicrobiaceae bacterium | reverse complement strand
GTTGGTCATCATCACGTTGTCGTTCATGTAGGAGCCGTGGGGCTCGGAGCACTCCGCGATGGCCTCCTTGTAGCTGTCGATGCGGCCCTTGAGGGCGGGCGCGGGCTCGAAGTTGAAGGCGATGGCGCCGATGCCCATGCTGCCGGCAGTGGCGAATGTGGCCGGGTTGCCGCAGGCCACCCACAGCGGCGGGTGGGTGCCGTCGAGGGGCTTGGGGAGGATGTTGTGGTTGGGCGGCACGTGGAAGTGCTCGCCCTCGTAGGAGTAATCACGCTGGGCCCACATGCGGGGGATCTCGGCCATCACCTCGTTCCACATGGCCTTGGTCTCGGAGGTGAGGGTGCTGTTGAAGGTGGCCACCTCGTGGCTGCCGGCGCCCCGGCCCGTGCCGAACTCGAAGCGTCCCTCGCAGAAGTGGTCGAGCATGGCGGCCCGCTCCGCGATGCGCACTGGATGCTCCTTGGTGGTGGGGAGGCTGGTGATGGCCGTGCCCAGGTGGATGTAGTCGGTCTGGGCCGCGATCCAGCCGATCATCACCTCAGGTGATGACATGTGGCTGTACTCGGTCAGGCAGTGGTGTTCCCCGAACCAGGCGAACTTCCAGTTGTGCTTGTCAGCGAGGATCGGGTACGACGCCTCGCGCATCAGCATGAGATGCTCGTGCTCACAGATGTGCGCCGAGGGGCCCGGTATGTAGCCGTTCTGGAAGATCCCGAACTCCATGGACTCTCCTGGGTGAATGGCAGGCAGTTGCGGCTGTCGGTGCTGAGGCTAACGGACGACGGCGGTGCTGGGGCCGGGTCGGGCCCGGTTAGGGCCCCGGTTAGGGTCGGCGGGATGAGTCGTTGGTGGGAGATCGGCGGGGCGGCCCGGAGCGATGTCTACGACGACCGTTGGCGGCGCATGGAGGAGCGGGGGGAGTGGGTCCACGGCGAGGCCGACCTGGTGAGCTGGTTCGAGCCGGGATCGGTGCTGGATGCCGGCTGCGGCACAGGACGGGTCGCCATCGAGCTCGACCGCCGGGGCATCGACGTGGTGGGCGTGGACCTGGACGCTCGCATGCTGGACGAGGCGCGCAGCAAGGCCCCGCATGTGCCTTGGATCCTGGGCGACCTCACCGATGTGGAGATCACTGCGCCTGGCGCGGCTGGAGGGAGGCGAGAGTTCGACCTGATCGTGCTGGCGGGCAACGTGATGGTGTTCGTGGAGGTCGGCACCGAGGCGGCGATCGTGGCCAACATGGCTCGGCACCTGGGCCCGGGCGGGCGGCTGGTGGCTGGTTTCCGCCTGGGGCTGAGCCCGCTGACCTTTGCCGACTACGACCGGTTCGCGGCCCGCGCCGGCCTGGAGCTGGAGCACCGCTGGACCACCTGGGACCGCGAGCCCTTCGACGGCGGCAGCTACGCGGTGACGGTCCACCGCCGGCCGTAAGACGTGTGAACACCGGCGGAGACGATCACGCCCTGGCGGCGCGGCTGGCCCACGAGTGCGGCCAGCGGCTGATCGAGCTGCTACACGACCCGTCGGCACCGCAGGGCTGGGGCTTGGAGGACGCCGGCGACCGGCAAGCCCACGAGTTCCTCACCCAGGAACTGGCCCGCCAGCGGCCCGGTGACGCCGTGCTGTCGGAGGAGGGCCGGGACGATCGGCGTCGGCGGCTCGGCGCCGAGCGGGTCTGGATCATCGACCCGCTCGACGGCTCCTACGACTTCGGCGTGACCGGGGCGTGGTCGGTGCATGTGGCACTGTGCGAGCGAGGTGTCCCGACCGCGGGCGCGGTGGCCGTGCCCGCCTGGGCGACTACCTTCACGACCGATCCACCGCCGGAGCCCACCATGTGCCGGGTCGGGCGCCGCCGGGTGGTGGTGGCCAGGTCGCGGGGCTACAGCGACGGCCGCATGCTGGCTCAGCGCCTCGATGCCGAGGTGGTGACCATGGGCTCCGCAGGGGTCAAGGCGATGGCGGTGGTGCGGGGCGAGATGGACGCCTACGTTCACGCCGGCGGTCTCTACGAGTGGGACGCGTGCGCGCCGGCGGCGGTGGCCCTGGCGGCCGGCTTGCACGCCTCGAGCGCCGACGGCTCGCCGCTGCGGTTCAACAACCCACGCCCGCACACGCCCGGGCTGGTCATCTGCCGCCCCGACTTTGCCGACGAGTTGCTGGGAGTCTTAGCTCGAGGTTGAGGGTCAGAGACTGCCGGCTGCGACCTGGAGGGCGCCGGGCACGGCCTCCAGAGTGATCGGCGCAGGGCCGAACTCCTCCCCGTCACCAACCAGGTCCATGGGCTCGCCCTCGATGGTGACGGTGCGCCCCCGCATCATGTGAACGTGGCGATGGCCGACGTGGTCGCCCTCGAACACCTTGGGCAGCAGGCGCAGCATGGTGGTCCGGCTGGCCGGGCCCACCGCGCACACGTCGATCAGGCCGTCGGCGGGGTCGGCGTCGGGGCAGATGGCCATGCCGCCCCCGAAGGTCCTCGTGTTGTTCACCGCGAACAGGGCGCTGCGCAACTCTGAGCGCTGCCCGTCGACGGTGACGGCGAGTTCTCTGTGCCGCAGCCCCGGCATGGTCAGCAGCGTCGCCACCGTGTAGCGGCTCGGCCCCTTCGGGAAGCGCATCCGGTCGGCCCGGACGTTGACATCGACGCTGAAACCGCCGGTGACGCTCAACATCACCCACCTCTGCCGGTCGGTCCGGATGGCGTCCACCGGCCGGGTCGGTCCCAGCGCGGCGGCAGTGGCCTCCTCGACGCTTAGGCCGAACAGTCCGAACGCCCGGGCGAAGTCGTTGCCGGTGCCCGCGGGCACTATGCCCAGGGCCGCATCGGTGCCGGCCACACCCTGGACAGCCAGGTGGATGGTTCCGTCGCCGCCCACCGCGATCAGCCGCTCCGCGCCGGCGGCCACCACAGCCTTAGCCGCCTCGGCCGTTTCCTTCGCGGAGGCTCCGCTGATGTCCACCGGCGTGTGGCCGGCCTCCTCTATCACCCGGCGAACGACCGGGCCGGCCGCCGCGGCCCGACCCCGGCCCCCCCGGGGGCTTACCAGCAAGTGGACTTCGCCCACGCCGCCCGGTCTAGCACCGCTTCGAGGGCACCGCCGCGTAACCGGGCTTCCTACAGGCCGAGGAAGCCTCCGCCGTCGGCGACGATGGTCTGGCCGGTGACGTAGCGGGCGCTGTCGGAGGCCAGGAACACCGCGACCGGGCCGATGTCGGCGGTGGCGTCGCCCAGGCGGCCCAGCGGGGTGCGGGCGACGAGGCGGGTCTCGAGATCCGGGTTGGCGGCCACGGCCGCTTCCATGGCCGGCGTGAGGGCCACCGGGGCGATGGCGTTGACCCGCACGCCGATGGGGCCCCACTCCCGGGCCAGGCTCTTGACGATGCCACGCTGGGTGGCCTTCACCGTGGCGTAGATGGGCAGGTTGGCCGACCCCTCCACACCGGCGGGCGACGTGAGCAGGATCAGCGTGCCCGGTCGCCGGCGCAGGTGGGGCAGCGACGCCCGGGCGCAGAGGAAGCTGGCGGTGGTGGCGGTGGCGATCTGGGGCCGGATCATGTCGCTGCGGGTGAACTGCACCCCTCCGGGCCGTCCCGCGTGGGCCACCGCGTTGTGGACCATGATGTCCAGCCCTCCGAAGCGGCCCACCGCCTCGGCCACGGTGGCGTCCACGTCTGAGACGTCGGTGACGTCGCATCGCACGAAGACGGCCTCATGGCCTGAGGCTCTGATCGACTCGGCGGCGGGCTCGCCGTTGGCGGCCCTCCGGGCGGCGATCACCACTGCCGCCCCCGCGGCGGCCAGCGCGGTGGCGATCCCGGCCCCGATGCCCTGCCCGGCCCCGGTGACGATCGCCACTTGACCCTCGAGCACCCCGCCCGCCGGCGTCCCGGCCGTGCCTTCCCCGGTCATCCGGCCATCCAGGTGCCGCCGTCCATCACCAGCGACGCGCCCGTGAGGCCCGCGGTAGTCCGGCCGTCGGCCAGGGCGTCGATCACCGCGGCGATCTCGGGCGCCGACGGCAGGCGGCCCAGCGCAGGATCGTGCAGGGAGGTCGCTTCAACGGCTGCCGCGGTGTGCTCAGGCGACAGGAACATCGAGGGATGCAGGGTCACGGCATGTGCCCGGATCTGGTCGGATCCCCAGCTGCGGGCCAGTGACCGGGCCAGGACCCGCAGCCCCTCGGCCAGCGCCGACAGCGCCACTAGGTTGGCGGCGCCGGCCGCGCCCACCAGCGGCACGCAGACCACGATCGTCCCGTTCCGGGCGGCCAGATGCCGGTGGGCGCCCCGGGCCACCCGTATGGCCGCCTCCAGCGGGTCGTCGCAGGCTGCAGCCCAATTGTCGGCGGCCATCTCCTCGATGGGGGTCGGGGTCCGGCTCTGCTCCGGATAGAGAGCGTGAACCACCAGGTCGAGACCTTCGATCGCAGTGCCGTCGGAGCGGATCAGCCGGTCCACGAAGCCGTCGTCGACATCGGCCGGCTCCGGGGTCGCAATCAGCACGTCCCCCGACAGCTCGGCGGCCAATGCGGCAGCGGGATCGCCGCCGCCGACAACCACCACGTCGTGGCTCATGTCGACGCCCCGCTCCTTTGAGCGCGTGCCGGATCGTCGTGGCTCATGTCGACGCCTCCCGCCCGGTGTCGATCAGCCTTCGCAGTTCGACCGCGCCCCACGCACCCACGCCGCCGACGATGACCGCGCCGGCCACGCACAGCCACCCGCCCAGCGGCGGTACGTCCAGTTCGAAGAACTCGCGCAACGTCGGCAGAGCCATGAACGCGCCGTAGGAGGCGGCCATGGAGGCGGCCAGGCCCACCTTCCAGGGCCTCAGCGGCCGGCTGATCAGCAGCAGGATCACCAGGCCGATGGCCAGCAGCGTCATCGTGGCCGACGTGCGGGCCTCGTCCAGGCTCACGCCGTCGAGGCGGCGCACAACTTCGTACAGCACGAAGGTCACCACACCGGCCACCGCCCCCGCCGGCAGCGAGAAGCGCAGCACTCGGCGCAGGAAGCCGGGCTTGACCAGGCGGTGGTTGGGCGCGAGGGCCAGGAAGAAGCCGGGCACGCCCACCGAGAACGTGCCGATCAGGGTCAGGTGGCGGGGCAGGAACGGGAACGGCGAGCCGGCCAGTCCGATCAGCAGGGTGAGCAGCACCGCGTAGGCCGCCTTGGTGATGAACAGGTTGGCCACTCGCTCGATGTTGTTGATCACCCGGCGTCCCTCGGCCAGCACCCGGGGGAGGGTGGCGAAGCGGTTGTCGAGCAGCACGAGCTGGGCCACCGCCCGGGCCGCCGAGGATCCGGTGCCCATGGCGATGCCCATGTCGGCGTCCTTGAGGGCGAGCACGTCGTTCACGCCGTCGCCGGTCATGGCCACCGTCCTCCCCCGGGACTGGAGGGCATGAACCATGGCCCGCTTCTGGTGAGGGTCGACCCGTCCGAACACGGTGGTGGACTCCAGGGTGTCGGCCAGCTCGCCGGGCTCGGCGGGAAGCCGGCGGGCGT
>VXNG01000251.1 GCA_009840695.1 Acidimicrobiaceae bacterium | reverse complement strand
CTTCTACGTCCGCTACCTGCTGCCGCTGATGGTGGAGGTCCAGTACTTCGAGATGGTCGCCTGAGAGGGCGCGGTAGGTACGGCTAGAACGGCGGCACGAGCCCGCGGGTCACGGCCGCCCAGCCCACTGCGATCGCCGCGCCGGCCAGCAGGTACGGGCCCAGCGGCCGGCTGGTACCCATGCCGTGTCGAACGAGCACGACGAGAGCCTCGGGCAGGGCCAGCACGAAGCCCGCGGTCAGGCCCAGCAGCGCGATCTGCCAGCCCCACCACCCACACAACATGCCGTTCAGCACGCTGAGACGAACGTCGCCGAATCCCATCGAGGGCGGGTGCACAAAGTGGACCGCAGCCATGATCGCCCCGCACACAGCGGCTCCCAGCGCCGCGCCGATGAGACCGCCCGGCTCGACCTCGATCAGGGACGCCGCCGCGTAGAGCAGCCACACGATTCCCGCCGTGGGCCAGATCAGCCGCGTCGGCAGCAGACCGGATCGAAGGTCGGTCACGGCCAGACGCACACCGGCGCCCAGCCAGCACAGGGCCGCGCCAACAACAAGGACCGCCGCCATTCTCATGAGTCCCTCCCTGCGCGCTCGGCCTCCTGGCCCGCTACTGGTCGGGCCAGATGCCGGCTCCGGACTCCACCCGGTCCCGCAGCACAGCGGCCAGGCGGGCCCGATGGTGGCGAGCGTCGCCGAAGGACACGCTGTCGAGCTGGGCCCGCTTGAGGTACAGGTGCACGTCGGCCTCCCAGGTGAAGCCGATCCCGCCGTGGACCTGCAACGCCGACTCGGCCACCCGCACCCCGGCGTCGCTGCACCAGATCTTGGCCACGGCCGCCGTCTCGGCCGTCTCGCTCCCCCCGGCCCCCAGCGCCCAAGCCGCGTGGTAAGCAGCCGATCGCATCCCCTCGACGTCCACCAGCATGTCGGCGCAGCGGTGCTTGACCGCCTGGAAGCTGCCGATGGGCCGGCCGAACTGCTCCCGCACCTTGGCGTACTCGACGGCCAGATTCATCACCGCCTCGGCGCCGCCCAGCATCTCGACCGCATGAAAGACTGCGCCCCGATCAAGGTGGGCGGCCACCTCCTCGGCACCACCCGCAGTCACGGCCGGAGCTCCATCCAGGTCGATCCAAGCCAGCTCCCGGGTCTGGTCCATGGCCGGCTCCGGCGACCGGGCCATCCCAGTCAAGTCGACAGCCACAAGTTCATCGCCGGCCGGAGCAACCAGCACATCGGCCCGGGCTCCGTAGATCACCGGCTCCGTCCGGCCGAACACCGAGCCATCGGCGGCTTGCTCCAGTGGAGTGTGGGCCACGCAGGCAACCGCCTCGCCCGACAGCAGGCGATCCCCCCACGGCCCGTCAGCCAGCACCGCCAGGGCAGCCAGCTGCTGCAGCAACGGCACCGGGGCGAGATGGGCCCCGGTCTGCTCCAACAGCACCGCGGCCTCGACCGTCCCCAGCCCGACCCCGCCCAGCGCCTCGGGCACTGCGACGCCGGTCCACCCCTGATCGACCATGGCCTGCCACAGCGGACCGTCGAACCCGCCGTTCTCGCAGGCCCGGCGCACCGAGGCGATGTCGCAGCAGTCATCGAGCAGCGCCGCAGCCGCGTCCCGCAGTGCCAGCTGGTCGGCCGAAAGATCGAAGTCCACCGCTCCCCAATCTACGAAGTCCCTGCCGTAAGTCCCTGTAGCAGGCGACACCTGAAGTTCTCAGCTGCCAGCATTCCGTAGATTGGACGGCGTGGATCTGGCTCCCACCGACGAGCAGCGAACGTTCAGAGCCCAGTGCCGGGCATGGCTGAAGGACAACCTGCCCTGGGACTACGGGACCGGCCTGCCACCGCTGTTCGACGACCTCACCACCGAAGTCGAGTTCGGCCGCCACTGGCAGCGCAGGCTGGCCGAAGCCGGCTACGTGGGCGTCACCTGGCCCACCGAATACGGCGGCCGGGGCGCCGACACGGTGTTCAGCTTCATCGTGCAGGAGGAGCTGGCCCGGGCCCGGGCCCCCGAGCTGGTGGGCCGCATCGGCGTCAACCTCGTGGGTCCCTGCCTTCTGGCTCACGGCACCGGCGATCAGAAGCAGCGTTGGCTGCCGGCCATCGTCGGCGCCGACCAGCTCTTCTGCCAGCTCTTCAGTGAACCCGACGCCGGCAGCGACCTAGCATCACTGCGCACCCGGGCCGAGCCCGTCGACGGCGGTTGGCGCCTGCACGGACGCAAGGTGTGGACTTCCTACGCTCAGTTCGCCGACTGGGGCCTGTGCCTGGCCCGTACCGATCCCGAGGCTTCCAAGCGGGCCGGCATCACCGCGCTGATGGTCGACATGCGGGCTCCCGGGGTGGAGGTACATCCCCTCCGCCAGATGACCGGCGAGTCGGACTTCAACGAAGTCGTCTTCGACGGCGCCTTCGTGGCCGGCGAGCATGTGATCGGCACCGTCAACGACGGTTGGAGCGTGGCGGGATCGGTCCTGGCCGGCGAGCGGGGCACCAACCCCCGGCAGTTGGTGATCCACGCGCAGTTGCTGGACGAGCTCATGGGCCTCGCCTCGCAGCGGAGCCTGACCCGCGATCCTCGCACCGCCCAGGACCTGGCCCAGGCCTTCGTTGAGGTACGCCTGTTCCAGCTGCAGAACTGGCGCACCCTGTCCAAGCACGCGCACGGACGCCCCACGGGCGCGGAGACGGACACCGCCAAGCTGTACTGGAGCGAGATGAGCCAGCGCCTGCACACCACCGCCATGCGGGTACTGGGCGACGCCGCCCCCCTATGGCGTGATGCGCACGACAACCCGGGCGGCGGCCGCTGGCAGCGGTCGTGGCTCTACTACCGGGCCGCCTCGATCTTCGCCGGCACCAACGAGATCCAGCGCAACCTCATCGGCGAGCGAGCCCTGGGCCTCCCCCGAGAGCCCCGACGATGAGCCCGTACACTTGTTGACATGGCTGAGTTCTCGACCATCGTCTACGAGGTCGAAGGCCACGTTGCCACCATCACCATGGACCGGCCCAGGGTGGCCAACGCCCAGGACACCCAGATGATCGACGAGCTCGACGCAGCCTTCGATCTCGCCGACGCCGACGACGAGGTGCGGGTGGTGGTGCTGGCCGCCAACGGCAAGCACTTCTCGGCCGGCCACGACCTCAAAGCACTCGTGGGTGATGTGGAGCCCGACAAATGGCGCCTCATGCGGGACACGCCCGAGGGCAAGTGGCATCACGAGAAGGTGATGTACTTCGACCGCTGCCTGAAGATCCGCGACTTCCGCAAGCCGACCATCGCCGCGGTGCAGGGCAAGTGCGTGGCCGCGGGAGTGATGCTGGCCTGCATGGCCGACATCATCGTGGCCAGCGACGACGCCGCCTTCCAGAACCCGGTGCTGCGCATGACCGGCGCCGCGGTCGAGATCCTGGTCGAGCCGTGGGAGATGCCGGCCCGCAAGGCCAAGGAGTTCCTGCTGACCGCCGAGACCATCACTGCGGGCGAGGCCGAGCGGCTCGGGATGGTCAACCAGGTGGTTCGGAGGGACGAGCTCGCAGCCGCGGTGCGCGAGCTTGCCGACAAGATCGCGCTGGTGCCGCCGGCTACCGCGCAGGTGGTCAAGCGCTCGATCAACAAGACCCTCGACCTTCAGGGCCAGCGCGACGCCTGGGACTACCACTTCCAGGCCCACCACTGGATGCACAACACCGCCACCGCCCTGGGCGCGCTGGAGCGGCGCATGCAGAAGGGCTCCATGAAGGAAGTGTTTGCCGAGCACCGCGACCCCCAGCACAAGTGAGGCAGCCCCTCGCCGGGATCCGGGTGCTCGATCTGGGCACCCGCATCGCCGCCCCGTTCTGCGCCGGGATCCTGGGCGAGCAGGGCGCGGAGGTCATCAAGGTCGAGGACCCCGGCCGCGGTGATCCGACCCGCATCAACGGGCCCTTCGCCACTGATGACGAAGGCAACCGCTACTCGCTGTACTGGTCGGTGGAGGGCCGGGGACGCAAGTCGGTGACCATCAACCTGCGCGACCCGCAGGGCCAAGACCTGTTCCGGCGCCTGGCTTCGGTGTGCGATGTGGTGTGCGAGAACTTCCGGCCCGGCACGCTGGAGCGCTGGAACATCGACCCGTCCCGGCTCGACCCCCGGCTGGTTACGGCCCGCATCAGCCTGTTTGGCCAGGACGGCCCCAAGTCGCTGTACAACGGCTTCGACCACAACGCCGTCGCCTTCGCCGGGCTGACGCACCTCACCGGCCATGCCGACGGACCCCCGGCACGGCCGGGCCTCCCCGTCTCCGACTACCTGACCGCGGCGTTCGCCGCCCAGGCCGTGACCAGCCTGCTCTATGAGCGAGACGCCAGGGGCACCGGCACGGGAGGCGTGGTGGACGCCTACCTGTACGGCTCGGTGCTGCGGATCATGGAGTGGACGATCGCGGCCTACGACCGGCTGGGCGAGGTACGCCAACGCACGGGCAACCGGTCCGAGCGGGCCGCGCCCCTCGACAACTACCGGAGCCGGGACGGCCGGTACGTTTGCATCGTGGCCGTTCGCCAGCCGGTGTTCGAACGCCTGTGCGATGCGATGGGCCGGCCCGAGCTGATAACCGATGAGCGCTTCCGATCCTCAGGGACCCGCGGGCGCAACCGGGACGAGGTCAACCAGATCGTGGCTGCATGGGCGGCCGGACTGGACGCGGTCACGATCGAGGAGCGCTGCCTGCGCCATAACGTGCCGGTGGGCATCGTCTACGACGTGGCCGACGTGGCCGCCGACGAGCATGTGCGGGCCCGGGGCGACCTGTGCACCGTCGACGACCCAGTCATCGGCGCGGTGCGCCAGCAGGCCCCCTTCCCCCGCTTCGATGACCGCCCGCCTCCGGTCCCGGTCGGCGCGCCCCGGCTGGGCGAACACACCGACGAGGTGCTCTCGAGCCTGCTGGGACTCTCGGAAGCCGAGATCGCCTCCTTGCGAGACGGCAACGTGATCTGAGCATGCCGCGGCAACCGTGCACAAAAGGGGATCGCGCTAGCGGGTCGAACCCCTCCCGGAAGGTCGGGTCTGCGGTCCAGTCGTATACTCGCTGACACCGTGGGTGTAGTGGCGACTACTAGTGCCCCTGGAGGACTACGCAGCCTCGCGGCTTCGGGTAGCGGGAGGCTGCGATGAGACGCCCCTTGGCGGGCCTGCGGGTTATCGACCTGGGATCCCGGGTCTCGGCTCCGTTCTGCTCCGCGATCCTGGGCGAGCAGGGCGCCGAGATCATCAAGATCGAGGAGCCCGTCCGCGGGGACCGGCTGCGCGAGCTGGGTCCCTACGCCCACGACGACGACGGCGAGCCCTACTCGCTGTACTGGTCGGTGGAGGGTCGGGGCCGCAAGTCGGTGACCATCGACCTGCGCCGCCCGCAGGGCCAGGAAATCCTCCGTTCCCTGGCCGACTCCAGCGACGTTGTGGTCGAGAGCTTCCGCCCCGGCACCCTCGAACGCTGGAACATCGACCCGTCCC
>VXNG01000089.1 GCA_009840695.1 Acidimicrobiaceae bacterium | reverse complement strand
ATGTGGCCGTGGCCCATGTGCAGGCCATCACCATCCGCAACAAGAAGCTGATGGCGGAGGCCGACCCCGAGGTGCGGCGGCGCAACCGCGACGAGCTGCGGAGGGCCGCCGACGATCCCTCCCTGGCCCGGGAGTTCCTGTTGCGGGCCTCGCTGATCTCCAGCGTCCGCGAAGCCGAGGAGATCCGCTGATGGCGGCTGGCGCGATCGAGGCTCGGCTCGCGGCCATGGGTTTGACCCTGCCCGAGCCGCGGCAGTTCCCCAGCGAGAACCGCCAGGGATGTGTGCTGGTCGGCAACGTGATGTTCGTGTCGGGCCACGGCCCCCACCATCGCGGCATGGACATCGTGCGCCGGGGCAAGCTCGGCGCCGAGCTGTCCGTCGAGCAGGGCTACGAGGTGGCCAAGGCCTGCGGGCTGTCCATCCTGGCCACCCTGCGGGCCGAGCTCGGTGACCTCGACCGCATCAGCAGGGTGGTGAGGTTGCTGGGCATGGTGAACTGCACCCCGGACTTCGAGTTGATGCCCAAGGTCGTGGACGGCGCCTCGGATCTGTTCTTCGAGCTGTTCGGCCCCGAGCGGGGCCGTCACGCCCGCGCGGCGGTGGGCATGGCCAGCCTGCCCCGCCAGCAGCCGGTCGAGATCAGCGGAGAGTTCGAGGTGGAGGTATGACCACACTGGTGACCGGAATCGGGCTGGTGGGCACGTCCTTCGCCCGCTGCGCCCTGCAGAGGGGAGAGCCGGTCGTCTTCCTGGACCTGCAGTCCCGAGATGAGTACCTGCGAGCGCGTCTTGGGCCGATCGCGGCCGACATCCCCACTGTGAGGGCCGATATCCGCGACCTGTCGGCGGTGACTACGGCCATGCGGGAGCACAAGGTGGAGACGGTCGTGCACACCGCCGGGCTGATCGGCGACAGCGTGTCGCGTCCGCTCTACACCGGGCTCGAGGTCAACGTCACCGGCACGATCAACGTCCTGGAGGCGGTGCGGCTCGCTCGGGCGCGCCGGCTGGTGCACGTCAGCAGCTTCGCGGTGTACGACCGGCGCCGGGCCCGGGGGGCGCCCATCACCGAGGACGCACCCCGCGGGCCGGGACGGGCCTACGGCAACTCGAAGGTCATCAAGGAGCTGGCCGCCGAGAGCTACCAGAAGGAGTTCGGCTTCGAGCTGGCCATCCTGCGGCCGGCCAACGCCTACGGCTACGGGCACTTCGAGGGGGGATCCTTCGGGTCCAAGATCCAGGCCCTGCTCGAGGCCGGCCTGGCGGGGCAGACCGCCTTCGTCAAGCAGGAGCACACCATGGACTTCGAGTACGTCTACGACCTCGACGTGGGCCGGGCCGTCGATCTGGCCGCCACGGTGGACCTGCCCGAACCGGCCGTCCTCAACATCGGCACCGGCACCATCACGTCGTTCGACGATCTGGTGGCCGCGGCTCGAAGGATTTGCGGCGACCTCAAGGTGCAGGTGATCCCCGGCGCTCCTCCTGCAGTGTCGGCGGGCGACCCGCTCGATCTGTCCCGGGCCGAGGCCGTGCTGGGCTGGACGCCCACCTTCGATATGGAGGCCGGCCTGAGCCACTACGCCTACGAGCTCCGAAGCCGAAACTCAGGAGGCTGAACGGATGATCGACCTGCTGGTTCGCAACGCCGACTGGCTCATCACCGTCGACCCCGAGCGCCGCATGGTGCGCGACGGGGCGCTGGCCGTGGACGGCGGCGAGATCAAGGCGGTGGGCCCCACCGCCGATGTGGAGGCGGCCGGCTACCGGGAGGCGGTCCGCACCATCGACGCCCGCGGCCGGCTGATCACCCCCGGCTTCGTCGACAACCACCAGCATCTGGCTCCCTTCTTTGTGCGGGGTCTCGGCGACGACGTGCCCCTCAAGGTCTTCCTCCACGACCGCTGCTACCCGATGGAGGCCGGGGTCACCGACGAGGAGGCCTACCTGGCCGCTATGTGCGCCCTGCTGGAGTCCGTCCGCCACGGCACCACTACGGTGTGCGACCCGGGCTCGCAGAATCCGGAGAACTCGGCCCGGGCCGCCGACGAGATCGGTTGCCGGGCGGTGCTGGCCCGTTCCCTCACCGACATGGCCGGGGGCCGGGCCATGCCGGGCACCTTCGACTCCACCACCGACGACGCCATCGCCGACGGGCTGGCCTTCGTGGAGTCGCATCAGGGAGCAGCCTCCGGCCGGGTGCGGCCCTGGTTCTCGCTGCGCACCGAGCGGATGGTGTCGGACCGCCTGTGCCGGTCGATCGCTGAACTGGCCGCCGAGCACGGCACCGGCATCGTGTCCCACATGATCTCCAACCGCGACTCCGTGGAGCACCACCAGCGGGTCTTCGACGGCGAGCGTCCCATCGCCCGCTACGAGCGCAACGGGGTGCTCGGCCCCAACGTGCAGCTGGTGCACTGCCACTTCCTCACCGACGAAGAGTGCGACCTGCTGGCCGAGCGCCACGTGAAGGTGTCGATGTGCCCCACGGCCAGCGCGGTGTTCGGCTGGGGCGGCCTGCAGCGGGCCACCCACCTCAAGCTGCTGGAGCGGGGCGTGACCGTGGGGGTGGGCACCGACATCGGGGCCTGCTCGCACACCACCGACATCCTGCGCATCGCCCAGTACTTCCGTGTCTACCGCGACATCTTCGAGGACGCCTCGATCATGCCGGCCGAGACGATCCTGGAGCATCTCACCATCGACGGGGCCCGCTCGGTGCTGTGGGACGACGAGGTCGGTTCGCTGGAGGCGGGCAAGCGGGCCGACTTCCTGCTGTTCGACCTGGACCGGCCCGAGTGGGTGCCGCTCCACAACCCGCTGTCGAACCTCTGCCACGGCGCGAGCGGCGACTCGGTCGACACCGTGGTGATCGACGGCAAGGTGATCGTCGAGTCCGGCGAGTTCGTGAACCTCGACGCCCGAGCCATCATGGCCCGGGGCCGCGAGGCCGCCAAGGCCGCCGCCGACCGCACCGGCCTATCCCAGTTCGCGCAACCCCGCTGGCCAGTCATCTAAGCAGCGCCGATCGACCCTCCCGGCCGGCGGGTCCTGTCGCCGAGCCGAGATGACCGACACGGGCTTCGCCCTACTCGTCGGTCATCTGACTCGCCGCCACCCCCCGGCCTAGCCGGTCGCTGTTCGGTGGACGCTTCTCGCGGATCTCTTACCTGAGCGTGCGATCCTTGAGTCCTCCAGCCCCCAACGGTGCCGAGGCCTCCCCCAGGGTCTCGGCGCCGGCGCGTCCGGCCGGAGGGCGGTATACCGCTTGGCGTGACGGGGCTGGCACACTGTCGCCGTGCGGATCTGTGTTGTGGGCGCGGGAGCGATCGGCGGGATGATGGCGACTCGACTGGCTGTGGCCGGGCATGACGTGAGCGTCATCGCTCGGGGCGAGCACCTGGACGCCATCCGGCACCACGGGCTCAAGCTGGTGGAGATGGACGGCTCCACCACAGTGGCGGTCGGGATAGCGGCTTCCGATGACTTCGGAGCCCTGGGCACGCACGACGCGGTGATTCTGGCCCTCAAGGCCCATCAGATAGCGGCCGTGGCCCCCGAACTTGAACGGCTTTGCGACGACGGCACCATGATCGTGCCGGTGCAGAACGGCGTCGGGTGGTGGTATTTCGAGCGCCACGGTGGGCCCCACGACGGGCACCGGCTCAAGTCTCTGGACCCCGACGGCACGATCGCGGCCGCGGTGCCGCCGGAACGCATCGTGGCCTGTATCGCCTACCCGGCCGCGGAGAAGACCGCGCCCGGGGTGATCACCCATGTCGAGGGCGACCGCTTCCCGGTGGGAGAACTCGACGGCACCAAGTCGGAGCGGGCCATGGCGCTGGGCGGAGCCCTGATTTCGGCCGGGTTCAAGTCCCGGGTCCTCACTGACATCCGCTCGCACCTGTGGGTCAAGGCATGGGGCAACCTGGCCTTCAACCCGATCAGCGCTCTGACTGGTGCCACTCTGGTCGAGATCTGCCGCACGCCGGCTACCCGGGACCTCGCGGCTCGGATGATGACCGAGGCCGGCAACATTGCGGAGGCTCTCGGAGTGAGCATCCGCATCAGCGTGGATCGTCGCATCGCCGGAGCCGAGGCCGTGGGCGAGCACAAGACCTCCATGCTCCAGGACGCTGAGGCCGGGCGCCCGCTCGAACTCGACCCGCTGGTCGGCGTGTTCGTCGAGTTGGGCGAGCTCACCGGGGTGCCGACCCCGGCCATCAGCACCGTCTACGGGCTGGCCTCCCTGCTCAACCACCGCCTGGAGACCGGCTGATGGCGGCCGACGGAACGCTGCGAGGCCTTCTTGACGCCGGTGCCGATCACGCTCCGGCGATCGTCGCACCCGACGGCTCGGTGCTCACTCACGGTGAGCTGCGAGCCGAGGTGGACCGGCTCGCAGGCCGGCTCCGGAGTCTCGGCCTCGGCCCGGCCGATCGCATCGCCATCGTCGTTCCCAACGGCCCCGAGATGGCCGTCGCCTTCCTGGCCTCGGCTTGCGCCGGCTGCGCGGCACCGCTCAATCCGAAGTACCGCACCCCGGAACTGAGCTTCTACCTGGAGGACCTGGGTGCCAAGGCGCTCATAACCCGGCCCGACGAGTCCGGGTCGGATGCCCGCGACGCGGCCCGCGCTTCCGATGCCGGCGTGCTGCCAGTGGCGTTGACCGGCTCGGTTGCCGCCGGCATGGGCTCGATCGAGCTGATCGCTTCGTCGCCCGGCAGAGAGCCGGCGGCGACGGGCGGGCAGTCTCCCGACGATGTGGCGCTGGTCCTGCACACCTCGGGAACCACCTCGCGGCCCAAGATCGTGCCGCTTCGCCAGCGGAACCTGGCCCGGTCGGCTGCTGGCATCGCCGCGTCGCTGTCGCTCACCGCTGGAGACCGGTCGTTGCAGGTGATGCCGCTGTTCCACATCCACGGCCTGCTGGCGGGATTGCTGGCGCCGTTGTCCGCTGGGGGTGCGGTCGCCTGTACCGAGGGCTTCGACGCCTTCCGGTTCTTCGGCCAGCTCGAAGCGCTGCAGCCCACTTTCTACACCGCGGTGCCGACCATGCACCAGATGGTGCTCTCCCGCGCCGGCCGGCACCGTGACGCAGCCCGGGCCGCCGGTCTGCGCTTCGTGAGGTCTTCGTCAGCGTCGCTTCCGACGCCGGTGCTGACCGAACTCTGCGAGCTGTTCGGCGCTCCTGTCATCGAGGCCTACGGCATGACCGAGGCCACCCACCAGATGTGCGCCAATCCTCTGCCCCCCGCCGTGGCCAAGCCCCGGTCGGTCGGGGTTCCCACCGGAATCGAGATGGCGGTGCTCGATGACCGGGGCCGCCCGCTGCCGCCGGGCGAGCGGGGCGAGGTGTCGATCAAGGGCCCGACCGTGATCGACGGCTACGAGAACAATCCTGACGCCAACGCGGCCGCGTTCACCGGCGACTGGTTCCGCACCGGCGACGAGGGCTACATCGACAGTGACGGCTACCTGTTCCTCACCGGCCGCCTCAAGGAGCAGATCAACCGCGGCGGC
>VXNG01000246.1 GCA_009840695.1 Acidimicrobiaceae bacterium | reverse complement strand
GCGTCGAGGCCCTGCAGCTCCCCGCTGCTACTGAAGGCTCCCCTCAGCCGGTAGGTGTGGTCGCGGCTGTGCCATGAGGCCAGCAGGTTCTCGGACCGGTCCTCGATCCACGCGATGGTCGCCCCGAGCAAGCGGGCGGCTGCGACCAGCGCCACGTACTCGCGGGGCACGCACATCTTCTGCCCGAACGCCCCTCCCACCTCCGGGGTCACGACCCGGAGCTCGGCCTCGTTGACGCCCAGGATGTCGGCCAGCGCGGTGCGCAGCATGTGGGGCATCTGGTTGGCGGCCGTGAGCGTCGTTCGGCCCGATCCGGGGTCGTGGGCCGCCAGCGCGCCCCGTGCTTCGATGGGCAGCGCGTTCTGCCGGTGAGCCCGCACGTCGAGTGTCACGATCTCGTCGGCCGCCTCGAAGGCGGCGTCTACTTCATCGGTCGCGAAGCGGGCGTCGAGAACGACGTTGTTGCCCATCGGCATGTCGAGACCGTCATGGACCAGCGGAGCCGCCGGGTCGGTGGCCGCGGTCGCGTCCAGCACCGGTCGGGTCGCCTCGATGTCGACGATCACCTGCTCGACCAGATCCTCGGCCTCGGCTCTCGAGCCGGCCACCACCAGTGCGACCGGCTCGCCCTGATGGCGCACCGCGTCCGACGCCAGGACCGGCGTCTCCAGAGGCACGAAGTCGGGCCGGTCGAGCCGGGCGCAAATCGTGCCGATCCCCGGGAAACTCGCCGCGGTGAGCACCGAGGCGTCCGAAGGCGCCTCAATCGAGCGGACCCTGCCCGCCGGAACCGGGCTGCGCACGAAGGCAGCGTGCAACGCCCCCCGGTGACTGTCGGCCACATCGGCCACGAACCGGCCCAGCCCCCGGACGAGAGCCGGATCCTCGAACCGCCGCAGCGACCGGCCCGTCCAGCTCACGCCAGAGCCTGATCGAGCGCCCGGGTGACCATGGCCCGCACCAGGTCCCTCCGGTAGTCGGCCGAGCCGTGGATGTCGCCGGTAGGGTCTACCTCCTCGGCCGCCGCGGCGGCGGCCGCCCCGACTGCCTCCGCGGTGGCAGGACGGCCGCTGAGGGCGGCCTCCGCGTTGCTCGCCCGCACCGGCCCTCCGGCAACGCCGCCCAGCGCTATCCGGGCGCGGGAGATCGAATCACCGTCACGCTCCACCGCGGCGATCGCCAGGACGATGGCGAAGTCGCCCCAGCGGCGGGCGAACTCGGCCATGCCGACTCCCCACCAGTCACCGAGCGCGGGCAGCCGTGCCCCGACCAGCATCTCGTCCGGCTCCAGGCAGGTTGTGAAGGCCATCTGCTCGAAGAAGTCGCTTGCGCCGACGACGCGGGAACCGCTCGTGCTGCGGCAGTGGATCTCAGCGTCGAGAGCGCAGGCCAGCGCGCACCACTCGGCCGCCGGATCGGCGTGGGCGAGGCTTCCGCCGAAGGTGCCACGAACCCGGATCGGGTAGTGGCCGACCCACCGGCCCGTCCGGGCGAGCAGCCGGCCCAGAGGCCCGGAGATCGTGTTGTGTTCCAGGTCGAGGTGCCGCACCCGGGCGCCGATCGTCACGCTGCCGGGGTCGGTCGCCTCTATGCGGTCGAGATCGGGCAGATGGGCGATGTCGACCAGCACTGCCGGCCGGGCCAGCCGGAAGTTCATGGCGGGCACGAGGCTCTGACCGCCGGCCAGCACCTTGGCCTCGTCCTGATGCTCGTGCAGCAGGCTCAGGGCCTCCTCCACCGTTCGGGGCGCGTGATACTCGAAGGCGGCGGGCTTCACAGCGCTCGCTCAGTCGAATCCGAGCAGGCGCAGCAGGTTCCAGTCGGGCGGGCAGGGACCGCCGATGCTGACGATCCGCTCGCCCCGGTCGGCCATGACCGCGTGCTCCACGCCCGCGGGCACATGGATGACCTTGCCGGCCTCGAACTCGAGCCGGGTGCCGTTGGTGAGGTCGCTCACCGTGCCCCGGCCCTCGAGGCAGAAGATCGTGTCCTCGGAGTCGTCGTGAGTGTGGGGGACGTTCTCCTCGCCCGGTTCGAGCACGACGTAGTTCATGTTGGCCACCTCAGCGCCGACACCCGGCCATACCACGAACCGGGCATCGCTGGAAATCATCGGCGCCTTGAGGCTGGGCGTGTCGCGGTGAAACACGCGGATCGCCATTGTCAATCCTCCAAGTGCTCGTACATGGCCGGGTCGGGCGGGCAGGGCCCGCCGACCAGGAGGGCGCCATCGATGCCGGCTTCAATCCGGTACGTCGTGCCCGCGTCGATGTGGAGCATGGCGCCCACCCCGATGGCGAAGCTCTCGCCGCTGTCGGGATCCGCGGCGGTCGCCGATCCTTCGCACAGGTGGTAGACGGCATCCGACGGGTGGCTGAGGGACTTGGTTTTTCCTTTGCCGTCGAGTCTCACCAGATGCATCGTTCGGTGGAGGGCCCCGACCCCGGGCCAGACGACGGCTCGGGCGCTTCCCCCCTGCTCAACGATGGGCAACTCCGGGCAGGCCTCGCCACTGTCCAGCACTCGCACTGCGTCCACGACGCGCACATTAGACACGCGCGGCGGGTGAGGACACGTCGCGGGCTACTCGATCCTCAGAGCCCGGGTCGGGCAGGCTTCCACCGCCAGTTCGGCGTCCTCGGCGAGTTCCGGGCCGGGCTCGTCGGTGAGGATGTGGCACACCATGTCGTCTCGCACCTCGAAGACGTCGGGAGCGAGCATCTCGCAGTTCCCGCTGCCGATGCACTTGTCCGCCTCAAGCACGATCCTCATCTGCGGCCACCCCTGCCGTCGGCATCCGGTTCGGCCACGACGATAGCTCCCTCAAATGCCCAGCCTGCACTTGCACTAGGTGTCTGGACGTACCTCGGCGAAGTGATCGATGCGCCGGAGTTCCGGGAACAGCATCCACCACGCCGCCACCACCACCAGAGTGCCGACGCCGCCGAACACGACCGCGCCGGCCACTCCCAGCAGCGCCCCGGCCACACCGGACTCGAACGCGCCGAGTTCGTTGGAGGCTCCCACGAATGTGTACTCGACGGCCATGACCCGGCCCCGCATGTCCTCGGGCGTTGCCAGCGGCACGAGCGTGCTTCGTACGAAGACGCTCACTGAGTCGGCGCCGCTCAACGCCAGCAGCGCGATGAACGCAACCGCGTAGGAACGGGTGAGGCCGAGCACGATCGTGCCCAAGCCGAACACCCCGACAGCCGCCATCAGCATCAGGCCCACGCGCCGTGTCAGTGGCCGCACGGCCAGAACGGCCATCGTCGCCAATGCCCCGATGCCCACCGCGGCCCGCAGCCATCCGAGTCCTACCGCCCCGACGCCCAGCCGCTCCTCGGCGATGGCGGGAAGGAGCGCCACCGCTCCCCCGAACAGCACCGCGAACAGGTCGAGGGAGATGATGCCCAGCACAACCCGGTTCCTCCGGATGAAGCGGAGTCCCTGCAGAGCGTGGATGAGAACCGCTCGCACCCCGGAGCCGACGACAGCCGTCGACCGGGCCACTCCGCTGGCCGGCACCACCGCGAGGAGGGCGGCCGCAGCCAGCGCGGTGGCGGTAGCCAGCAGGTAGGGCGCGGCCACATCGGCCACAAAGACGAAGCTGAACACGACCGGCCCGACGACGAAACCGGCCTGCCAGCCCGACATGCACACCGCCACCATCCGCTCGACCGCACCGGGAGGCGCCATGTCCACGGGCATGACCCGGCTGGCCGCGCTCAGTACCGAACGGGCACAGCCGAAAGCCATCACGAGGGCGAATATGGGCACGACCGATGTCGGGCCCGACGCCACGTAGAAGTACAGCCCCGCGGATGCGGCCGCCTCGCCCGCCAGCCCGCAGGCGTACATCACCCGCCGGTCGAACCGGTCCGACAGCACGCCGCTCAGGGGCGCCAGCAGCAAGGTGGGTACGAACTCCGCCAAGCCGAGCAAGCCGAGATCTAGCGGCTTGCCGGTCATGTCGAACACCTGCTTGCCCAGGATCGTGATCTGGCCCACCGTCATGGCCGCGGTCATGAAGATGATGACCGGCAGGGCCCAGAGCCGCGGCCCGATCCGGGTGGCTCCGGCCGCCGACGACCCGGAGCTGGCCGCTGTCGAATCGTCGTTCGGCATCAGACCAACGCTAACCCCGGCCCATCCTGCGGCCGGAATCGCCCTGCCCGCTCTGGCCAGGCGCGAACTAGGCCCCGGTGGGCAAGAGGACCGGAACGCCGCGGATCATGTCTCGGGACGAACTTCGGCGAAGCGATCGATGGTTCGCAACTCGGGGAAGGCCGACCACCAGATCGCAACCACGGCCAGGGTGCCCACGCCCCCGAAGACAACCGCTCCGGCCACGCCGAGGAGTGCAGCGGCCACGCCTGACTTGAACGCCCCCAACTCACTGGAGCCGCCGATGAAGACATACTCCACCGCGAGGACTCGTCCTCGCATTTCCTCCGGCGTGGCCAGCGGCACGAGGTTGCTCCGGACGAAGACGCTCACCGAGTCCGCCGCTCCCATTACCAACAGGGCGACGAAAGCGACCGAGTAGGAACGGGTCAGGCCGAGCATGATCGCCCCCATACCGAAGGCGGCCACCACGCCCATCAACGATGGCCCCACTCGTCGCCGAAGAGGTCGCACCGACAGGACCACCATCACCGCGGAGGCACCGATCCCGACAGCGGCCGCCAGCCAACCGAGGCCCACGGCGCCCACGCCGAGACGCTCCTCGGCGATGGCCGGCAGCAGTGCATTGGCACCGCCCATGAAGACCGCGAAGAGATCGAGAGAGATCGCACCCAGGACTACGCGGTTGCGCCGGACGTAGCTCAGACCCTCCAGGGCGCGTCCGAGCGCGGCCTGCACGCCGGCACCGGCCTCCGACGCAGCCCGTCGCACCTCGCTGCGGGGCAAGAGCATGAGCAGACCGATCGCGGCTGCCGCTGCCCCGGCGGCCATCAGGTACGGGAGCGCCGGATCGACCTCGAAGGCGAATGCAAGAGCCACTGGACCGACGATGATGCCTGCCTGCCACGATGCGACATTCAACGCGACCATCCGTTCCCGGGCCTCTTCCGGTGCCAGATCCACGGGCAGGGCCCGGTTGACCGCCATGAGGAAGGCCCGAGCGGCGCCGAATGCGGCTACCAAGCCGTAGATGGGAAGAATCGACGTCGGGTCGGTCGCGACGTAGACGAACAACCCGATCGAGGCTAGAGCCTCACCGCCGAGACCCCAGGCGAACACGGAGCGACGCTCAAAGCGGTCGCCGACCATCCCGGTGACCGGTGCGAGCAAGAAGGCTGGCACGAACCCGGCCAACCCCAGCAGTCCCAGGTACAGCGGGCGGCCGGTCATGTCGAACACCTGCTTGCCCACAATCGTGATCTGCCCGATGTTCAACGCCATCGAGAAGAAGGTCGCTCCAAAGAGGGCCCAGAGCCGCGGGCCGATCCGGGTGGCTCCGGCCGCCGACGACCCGGCGCCGGCCGCCGGTGAATCGTCGTTCGGCATCAGCTCAAAGCTACGAGGCCGAGCTCACCTACTCGCGCTCGGCCTCTAGCCTCTGGACCGCATGGCCCTGCCCGCACTCGGCGACTTCCTGCCGGACACGCCCG
>VXNG01000284.1 GCA_009840695.1 Acidimicrobiaceae bacterium | reverse complement strand
CGGTGACCGTCGAGCGGGACGTGCCCGCGGCGATGCGCGACGGCACAGTGCTGCGAGCCGACGTGTACCGCCCGGCGGATCAGCCCGCGGGCGGCGTTCCCGTGCTGCTGTCCCGCAGTCCCTACGACAAGCGGGTCAACGTGTCCACGTTCGGTAACACCCATCCCGCCTGGTATGCGTCCCGCGGCTACATGGTGGTGATCCAGGACACCAGGGGCCGTTACACCTCCGAGGGAGACTTCTACCCGTTCGCGCACGAGATGGAGGATGGCTACGACACTGTCGAGTGGGCCGCCGGCCTGCCGGGCTCGAACGGCGACGTGGGCATGTTCGGGTTCTCATATGTGGGAGCCACCCAGCTGCTAGCCGCGGTAACCCGTCCCCCGTCGCTGCGGACCATCGCGCCGGGCTTCACCGCCTCGCAGTACTACGACGGCTGGACCTACAACGGGGGCGCGCTGGCCGCCGCCTTCGTGTGCTACTGGGCCAACCTTCTGGCCCTCGGATCCGCGGTGCGAGCCGAGGACCGGGCGGCGGTCGACGCCCTCGGCGCGTCGCTCGGCGCGGCCGAGGGCTGGTTCTGGTCGCTGCCGCTGTCGGAGTTCCCCCCGCTGCAGGGTGGCTACGCCCCCTACTTCTACGACTGGGTGGAGCACTGCACCTACGACGACTACTGGAAGCAGTGGAGCATCGACGCCGACTACAGCCGCATCGAGGTCCCTGCCCTGCACTTCGGGGGCTGGTGGGACGTGTTCCTCAGCGGGACGGTGAAGAACTTCACAGGGCTGAGAACGGGCGCCGGCACCCAGGCGGCCCGGCGGGCCCAGAAGCTGCTGGTGGGCCCGTGGACCCACATGCCGTGGACCCCGGTGAGCCGCTGCGGAGGAGACGGCCCAAGCACCAACGAGATCGACGACTGGCAGCTGCGCTGGTTCGACCAAACGCTTAAGGGCATCGACACCGGGGTGCTCGACTCGCCGGTGACGGTGTACACCCTCGACGGCGGATGGCGCGACCTCGACGGGTGGCCTCCTTCCGACTCAGCCGCCGAGGACTGGTACATCCACTCGGGAGGGCGGGCCAACTCCAAGTTCGGGGATGGCACCCTCGACCGGGTCCCAGCCGCCGCCGAGCCGCCCGACATCTTCGTCTACGACCCCGGCGTGCCCATTCCCAGCATGGGCGGCCATTCCTGCTGCTTCGACACCATCACCCCGATGGGCCCGGCCGACCAGCACCAGGCCGAGGTGTCGCGCATGATCCTCGTGTACACGTCCGAGCCTCTGGCGGCCGACATCGAGTTGCTCGGCGATGTGTCGGTGACATTGCACGCGGCCAGCACCGCCATCGACACCGATTTCACCGCCCGGCTGTGCGTGGTCGATCCCGACGGTCGCAGCGTCAACCTTCAGGAGGGCATCCTGAGGGCCCGCTACCGCCACTCGCTCAGCGAGCCCGAGCTGCTCGTTCCCGGCGACGTCTACGAGCTGCACATCGACCTCGGCCCCGTCGGCGCCCATATCCCGGCCGGATCGCGGCTGCGGCTGGACATCTCCAGCTCCGACTTCCCGCAGTGGGACCGCAACCTCAACACCGGCGGAACGCCCCTTCAGGACAGCGCCCTGGTAGCCGCCCCGGCCACCCAGACGGTGCTGCATACCGCGGAGCACCCGACGAGGGTCTCGCTGCCCGTCCGCCGGGCAGCCGGTTAGGGGGACACCATGTGCACCACCGGAGTGCTGAGAATCGGTGACGGCGACTACCTGCTGTTCAAGAACAAGGACTTCGGCCGGACCCACTTCGACGACCGGCTCGTCACCGAGCCGAGCGTCTTCGGCGTGCAGGGCGTGACCACTTGGGCCGGCACGGACCCCGACCTCGACCAGTTCTCCGGGTTCTCGATCGGTGCCAACGAGCACGGGCTGCTGTGCTGCGACTCCAACGTGCGCACCCTTGACGGGCACGCCAACTACGACGAGCTGACGGAAATCGCCTTGCGCGAGGGCCGCGACGTCGATTCGGCTGTCGCGGCCGTACAGGAGGCGGTCGAGTCGAAGCCCTACCTGTGGGCCAACCTGATCATGATTGACGCGGTCGCGGCTGCGGCGGTGGAAGTGCGGGGAGACCGCGTCGAGGCCACCGTCCTGACCGGGCCCACCGCACGCTCCAACCACCATGTCGTACTCAAGCCCCACCCCGATGACGACGACACCGTCACTACCCAGAAGCGGCTGTCCTCAGCCCAGCGCAGGCTGGATGAGGCCGGCGGGATCGATGACGTTCTTGCCCTGCAGCGCTCCCACGACGACGGCGACACCGGCATCTGCAACCACCACGGTTACCAGACCGTGTACTCCTACGTCCTGCGGCACCGGGCCGGCTCGACCTCGCTGCACGTCGCCCAGGGCCGACCCTGTGCCGACCCGGATCGGGTCGAGATGACCGTGCCCCTAGGCGAAGCCTGGTCACCGGTCGCGATGGCCGAGTTCCGGGCCGCGTACCCGTCGGCCCAGGCGACACGCAACGTCTGACCGAGCCGAACCCACAGCGCCGGCGCCGGGCTCCGAACTCTTCGATCCGCAACTTGGACCGGTCAGTGATTTTGGTATACAGTCGCGCCCGCGCTGTCGCACCGGAGGTGCAACGGCCGCAGTTGTCACGAATACCAGGAAGGGGGCATCCATGGGTACCTCATGGATCAAGGACGAGTACGGGCCGGAGGTTGCCGAGCTCGCCGACCAGTACCAGGCCAACCAGCTCGACCGCCGGGCGTTCATGAAGCGCCTGGGTCTGACAGGAGTGGGCGTCGCGGCCGCGGCCAGCATCCTGGCCGCCTGCGGCGACGACGAGGAGGCCGCTCCCACCACAACCGCGGCCCCGGCAGAGCCGGCCGCGCCGGCCGACACCGACGACGCCGCTCCGGCTACCACCGCTGCCCCGGAGGAGCCGGCCGCCACCGGCCCCACCCAGGGCGGCACGCTGCGTGAGGGCTACAACCGGGACGTCTCCAAGCACGACCCGCTCACCACCAACTGGTACGACCCGGCCTTCTTCGCCATCTACGAGGCCATCCTGTCCAACGACCCGTCGGGTGCCACCGTTCCCCAGTTCGCCTCGGGCTTCTCGGTCTCCGACGACGGGCTGACCTACACCTTCGACATCCCCGAGGGCAAGATCTCGCACTCCGGGGGGACGATCGACGCCGAGGCGGTGGCCGAGTTCTACCGCTCGGTGCAGGCCTTCAGCTTCATCGCCGGGCTGGCCGCGCCAGTCGACACCTACGAGGCCGACGGCAACACCGTCGTCATGAAGATGAAGAACGCCTGGGTGGGCGCCCTCGGCCCCCACAAGACCGGGTACTGGCGAATCCTCAACATCAACACCTGGAAGGACAGCTCCACCAACGCCGACGGCACGCTGAACCCCGAGTCCACCTACGGGACCGAGTTCGCCGACGGCACCGGGCCCTTCACCCACGAGGAGTGGGTGCCGGGCAGCCACGTGCTGGTGAACCGCTGGGCCGACTACCCCGGCTCGAACACCCCGTTCTTCGAGAACAAGGGGCCGGCCTACCTCGACGCCATCCGCTGGACGGTCATAACCGAGGAGGGCCAGCGGGCCACCCAGCTCGAGAACGGCGACATCGACACGCTGATCAACCCGGCCCACATCGACATCTCCAGGCTGGAGAACAACTCCGACCTCACGGTGATCCGCCATCCCGAGTGGTCGGGCTTCCATCTGACCATGAACCGCGACTACCCCGAGCTGTTCGGCGACGTGCTCACCCGCCAGGCCCTGTCTCACGCACTGGACCGCGAGGGCATGGTCAACGCCATCCTGGCCGGCAACGGAGCAGCCACCTACGGGCCGTTCCCCACCACCGACCGCAACTACGACCCGGCGGTGGAGCAGTTCAACCAGTTCGACGTGGACCTGGCCAACTCGAAGCTCGACGAGGCCGGCTGGGTGATGGGTGACGACGGCGTGCGGGAGCGCGACGGCGCACGCTTCGAGTTCCGCTACCTGGTCGAGGACGAGTCGGTGCAGAAGAACGTCGCCGCCGCGGTGTCGGCCCAGTTCGCCAAGATCGGCGTACGGGCCAACCTCAACGTCGTCGACCGCGGACTGGCCTTCACCGAGACGAGCCAGCCCGGCCGCGGCTCGGTGGAGATGTCGCTGTTCTTCTGGCTGTGGCCCATCCCCATCGATGTGCTCACCCTGTTCGGCGGGTCGCAGTTCATCCCGGTGCCGAACTTCTCGCACGCGGTCGAGCCCCGCATCGACGACGCCATCGCCGCGTGGCAGGTGTCGAGCAACGACGCTGAGGCCCAAGCCGCGGCGTCGGAGTTCCAGCTGGCCTGGGCCGAGCAGCTGCCCTTCCTGCCGATCATGAACCAGAACGCCACCTTCGTGCACCACAACAAGGTGCACGGCTGGCAGCCGTTCGTGTGGAACCTCTACCCGTACTACAACGACACGTGGATCGAGGGCTAGACGGCACAGAAGGCCTAGAACCAGAGCCTGCAGAGAACCGCGGCGGCGCCGTGACCGCCGCCACCGAGGGCGCAGGATCGGCCGTCGCGGCCCGGCGGCTCGACTGGGAGGACCAGCTCCTCGAACTGGAGGAGGCCCAGCACATAGGCGGCATGCGGCGCAGCCTGCGCCGCATGCGCCACAACCGGCTGCTGCTGCTGGGCTCGGCCCTCGGCGTGGTGGTGCTGGCCGCGGGAATCCTGGGGCCGTGGATAACCGGCGGCGACTACGTCTCCCAGGACTACTCGGCCATCCACCTCAAACCGCTCAGCGACGGGCACATCTTCGGCACGGACGCCCTCGGACGGGATATGGCGGTAAGGGTCTTCGTGGGCATCAGAGTGAGCCTGACGGTGGCCGCCGGAGTCACGGTGCTGGCGCTGATAGCCGGCATCGTGCTGGGCATGCTGGCCGGCTACCTGCGGGGCTGGACCGACCGCTCCATCGGAGGGGCTGTCGACTTCATCTGGGGCTTCCCGCTGATCCTGCTGGCCGTGCTGTTCGTCGGCGGGATGGGCGGCGGCCTGTTCCCGGTGATCCTGGCCGTGGGGCTGGTCAACACCGCGGCCATCGCCCGCGTGGTGCGGGGCGAGGTGCTGACCCTGTCGCAGCGGGAGTTCGTGGAGGCGGCCCGGGCCGGTGGCTACTCGTCCATGCGCATCATGTGGCGCCACATATTCCCCAACATCCTGGCCCCCGCCTTCGTCCTGGCGTCCTACTACGTGGCCGTGGCCGTGATCGCCGAGGCCGCCCTGTCGTTCATCGGCCTGGGCGCCCAGCCTCCCACCCCGAGCCTGGGGCAGATGGTGGCCGACGGCCGCAACTTCCTCCGGCTCAACCACTGGGAGTCGACCATCCCGGGCATCGCCATCGTGCTGGTGGTGCTGTCGGTGAGCCTCATCGGCGACGGCCTGCGGGACGTGTTCGACCCCCGCCTGCGCCACGAGGCCAAGTCGGTGGACGAGCAATGAGCGCCCGAGGAGCCCCCTGATGAAGCGCATCGCGGCCCGCTCCATTTACACGCTCATCGTGCTGTTGCTGTCGTCGATCGCGGTCTTCTACGCCATCCGGCTCTCGGGCGGCGACGCCGTGTCGGCCCGGCTTCCCGCCTCGGCCTCCTACGAGGAGCGCGAGGAGTTCCGGGAGCTGCTGGGCCTCAACGACCCGGTCCACGAGC
>VXNG01000209.1 GCA_009840695.1 Acidimicrobiaceae bacterium | reverse complement strand
GAACGCCTTGTAGGCGACGATGTTGCGCCCGCCGAAGAAGTAGTGGTTCTCGATGCGGGCCGCTTTGAGGGTCCGCTGCAGGATCCTGAGGGCGTCGGGATCGTCGTTGACACCACGAATGATCGGCGACTGGTTCTCGATGCAGATCCAACCCCTGGATGTGACCGCGTCCACGGCGCGCTTGACGCTCGGGTGCCACTGGTACTGGCCGTTCTCGCCCTTGACGTAGTCGCCGTTGCTCGCTTTGGTCAGCAGCTCGTCGGGATGGTTGAAGTGGACCATCAGGCGGAGCGCAACGTCCGGGTATACCTCGTGGAACCCGTCGAGCATCGACATGAACGCGTCGTCGAACCGGTCAGGGTGGAAGGCCAGCTCCTTGGTGCCCACTCTGATCACCTCCGCCCCGGCTTCGGCCAGCGCGGTGAACCAGCCGGCCAGCTTGGAGTTGGGCAGCACCATCGGATCGCCGCCCGAGAGCAGGATCTCGCGCAGCTTGGGCCGCCCGGTCTCAGGGTGCTTGCCCCCGTTGCTGGCGACCGCGGCGTTGTGGGCCGTGATGTAGTCGGTCACCTCCTTGAGTTGGGCGAGACCCTTCTTCTTGACGGTGCCGTCGGCCCGCGCGATGTCCTTTCGGGCTATCAGCTCCTCGCGGTAGCAGAACCGGCAGTGGGCCGAGCAGGTGGAGATCACGTACAGCAGCGCCATCTCGTACTTGTGGAGCAGTCCCTCGACCGGGCTGTAGTCGAGCTGCCCGGCAGGGTCCTCATCGCCCTCGAGGTTGGCGGTCTCGTCGGCCGAGGCCTTGACGAGCTTCTGGAGGGCCGGACTGACCCTGGCCATCTCGAAGTAGTGGCGGGTGATCTTCACCGGCATCCGGGCCTCGACGTCGCGGTCGGTCCCGCGGAGTTCTCGCAGTTCGGCCAGCTCCTCCGGTGTGTAGAAGCCATCCATGTCGGCGGGCGCGCCGTCGTGGATGAACGGGTCCAGGCCGTTGACGATCTGCCGGTCGTAGCGCGGGTTCTCGACTTGATCGAGGACTGACCGCTCCCGGTCGGTGGGCTCATACTTTGGTCGGCGGGTCTTGGACTGTTCTGTGCGTGTCATGTCAATCCTCAAGTCCCTTCAGCTGGCGCCGGGGGGCAGTCCATCGAGCGGGCTGGCTCTGGGGCCGTGCCTGCCGGAGTGTCGGTCCGTCACGTGCGCCGATTGGGGACTAGTCATCATGGCAGGTATTCCACAGGTGTGCAAAACGATGAACTACTAGTACACGTTTCGCGGGAACTTCACCCCGCGTCTGCGGTTGAGCCGGTACCGTCTGCGGCGTGCTCGACCTACGCCTGCTGAGGACTGAGCCCGACACCGTCAAGGCCGCCGTGGCCCGGAGGGGCGAGCCCACCGCGCCGTTGGACCAGGTCATCCTCCACGACGAGCGTCGCCGGAGCGTGGTCAGCGAGGCCGACGAGTTGAGGGCGGAGGTCAAGCGAGTCTCGGTATCCGTCGGCGCTCTGCTCCGCGATGGCGGAGCCGACGAGGCCGAGGAGTTGAGGGCCCGCAGCCGCGAGCTGGGCGGCCGCATCGACGAACTGACCGCCGAAGCCGATCAGCTCTCCGAGTGGATCCGCCGGATCTTGTTGTTCGTGCCCAACATGCCCGCCGAGGACACCCCCGACGGGTCAGGCCCCGACGACAACGTCGTGGTGCGCACCGTCGGCCACGACCCGGGTTCCTACGGCGAGCACCAGCGGGTGCCGCACTGGGACATCGGGGACGAGCTCGGCATCCTCGACATCGATCGGGCCGTGCGCATGTCGGGTGCGATGTTCGCCATGTACCGCGGGCTGGGAGCCCGGTTGGTGCGGGCCCTCATCGACTACGGGCTGGATCGCAACCGCGACCTGTACGAGGAGATCCGGCCGCCGACGCTGGTGCGTACCGAGACGATGACCAGCACCGGCCATCTGCCCAAGTTCTCCGACGACGCCTACCAACTCGAACGCGACGGGCTGTGGGCCATCCCCACTGCCGAGGTGCCGCTCACGTCGTTGCTGTCGGGCGAGATCGTCGACGAGGCCGACCTGCCGGTGCGCTTGATGGGCCACACGTCCTGCTTCCGGCGCGAGGCGGGCTCTGCCGGGCGCGAGACCCGGGGACTGCTGCGGGTGCACGAGTTCGACAAGGTGGAGCTCTACGGGTTCTGCACGCCCGAGCAAGCTGCCGACATCCACGCCGAGATCCTCGACCGAGCCGAGCGGGCCATCGTCGACCTGGGACTGGCCTACCGGGTGCTGGACCTGTGCACCGCCGATCTGGGCGACGCCTCGGCCCGCACCTTCGACATCGAGGCCTACGCCCCGGGCGCCGACCGCTGGCTGGAGGTGTCGAGTGTGTCGTGGTGCCGCGACTACCAGACCCGGCGGGCGAACATCCGCTACCGTCCCGAATCCGGGGGGCGCACCCAGATGGTGCACAGCCTCAACGGGTCGGGTCTGGCCGTGCCCCGGGTGTGGGCCGCGCTGGTGGAGACCTACCGCCAGCCCGACGGCTCAGTGATCGTCCCCGAGGCCCTCGTTCCCTACATGGGCGGGATCTCGTCTATCGGCCCTAGCTGAGATGCCGGGAAGCATTGCCTGGATCGATCCTGTACGGGACGTGATCACTCCGGCGCGGTTCGGTTCGGACCATCCGATGCGAACGGTCACCCAGCAGATAGGGGGCGGCGGGGGCTGGTCGCCCGAGCGGGCGTCGTTCGTGGCCGGCGTCTTCGACGAGCTGAGCGTGGACTGGCACGCCGAGCACAGCGCGGAGGTGCGGCTGGCGCCGCTGGAGGACGCGCTGGATAGGGGCGACCTCGGCCCGGGGCGCGTCGTTGAGATCGGCTGCGGCACGGGCGCGGCCACCGAGCGTCTCGCGGCCCGCCGTCCGGTGGCTGCCGCCTTGGACCTGTCGCCCAAGATGCTGGCTCTCACCGACCCGACGGTGGCGCCGTTCGTGCGGGCCGACGCCAGCGCGCTGCCGCTGGCGACCGGCTCGGTCGACGTGATGGTGCTGGTGAACATGTTCATGTTCGGGGCCTCCTACGACCGGGTGCTGGCTGCTGGCGGTCGGTTCGCGTGGATCAGCACGATGGGTGACGAGACCCCCATCTACTTCCCGCCCGACGAGGTGATGGACCTGCTGCCCGGCAAATGGACTGCCACCGGCAGCTATGCCGGCACCGGCTTCTGGCTGGTGGCCCGCCGCAGCTAACCCGCGGCCGTAGAGTCGGGGCATGGACCTTGCTGAGATGCGCGAGCAATACTCGGCAGTCGGCCTCAGCGAGCGGGACGTGGCCGACGACCCCATCGTCCAGTTCAGGCGCTGGTTCGAGGAGTGGCTGGCGACGGAGCCCTACGACGCCAACGCCTTCATCGTGGCGACCACTGACGCCGACGGCTGGCCCTCGGCCCGGGCGGTGCTCCTCAAGGGGTTGGATGAGCGGGGCTTCGTGTTCCACACCAACCGTCGCTCAGCCAAGGGGCTGGATCTCGAGACCTCCGGTCGGGCCGCGTTGTGCTTCCTGTGGCATCCCGTCGAGCGCCAGGTACGGGTGGTGGGCACGGTCGAGCATCTGCCCGACGACGAGAGCGACGCCTACTTCGCATCGCGGCCCCGCGGCGCCCAGATCGCAGCCCGCGCGTCGCCGCAGTCAGAAGTGATCGCCGGTCGGGCCGAGTTGGAGCGCCTCACCGCCGAGACCGAAGCTCGCTTCGCGGCCACTGAGGCCGTGCCGAGGCCTTCTCACTGGGGCGGCTATCTGGTGCGGCCCCAAACTGTGGAGTTCTGGCAGGGCCGCCGCAGCCGGCTCCACGACCGCCTGCGCTACCGCCTTCGGGACTCCGCGGGCGGCGGCAACTGGCTGATCGAGCGCCTCGCTCCCTGAGGCCGAGCTTGCGAGGCCGTGGCCCGAGCGGCCCGTGAGCGCAGCGAACAAGAGCGGGAGACACGCCCGAACTACGAGAGGGCCGGCTCCTGAGGGGTCCAGGCGTCGATGGCGCCGACCAGGGAGTCGATCAGGGTGCTCACCTGCGGCGCCCGGGGAGTGCCGCCGTGGTCGGACCAGTTGCGCGCTTCCTTGTTCCAGCGGATGGTTGGGGGCAGCTCCAACTGCACGCCCGCGTTGGAGGGCAGGTTCACCGGGTTGGCTTCGTGCAGACCTCGCAGGCCGCGCGGGATGTCGTCGAGATCGTCGACCACCCCGAAGGCGTCGGGAAGGGCGGCTCGCAAGTGCTCGGCGATGTGGTTGGCCAGCAGCCGGTTGCGTCCGCCCAGCAGCACGTTCCAGAACTGGGTCTCACGCCCGTAGCCGTGAATCGCGATGACGGTGTGGACATGGTCGAAGAACTCCTGGAGCTTGGCCGAGTGTTGGGGCCGGATGGTGATGGAGGGAACGTGCTCACGCAGCGGCGCGTGCTGGATCACCGCGTACAGGGAGGTTCCGGTGCGCGCCGCGACCTCCCCGGCGATCACGTCGGTGGTGCGCTCCAGGTTGCCGCCGTGGAACGCCATGAGCCCGAACCGGTCCCGTAGCTCGCACACCTCGTCCACATCGGGTCGGGCGAGCAGCGCTCTGAAGTTGCTGCTCAACTTGGCGGGCTGAGCGTGATCGGCGCCGGGCGCGCTCGGTGCCGGACCCGCCTCACGACCCGCCAGACGATCCAGACGACTAGGGCTGTGAACAGGATCTCCAGCGGAACCCCGAAGCGGGCCGGGTCGGTGAACCAGTGGCCGATGCGCAGCGGCCACCCCGCCACGAACCGCAGTACCGGCAGGACCACGAACTCGGCCCGGTTGAAGTAGAACTCAACCACCAGGTACAGCGCAACGTACGCGGCACCCACCGTGCGCCGCAGCAGCAGCCTGGACTCGCCTTGGCGCCAGCCCAGAACCAGCACTCCGAGGACCCCCAGGGCGCACAGGACGCCGATGCGCTCGGCGGTGGCGTCATCGATCCAGTTGCTCACCGCCGCCTGGAACTCGGTGAACTTCTCGACGAAGACGTTGCTGGCCAGCGGATCGTCGATGACCTGCAGCTCCCACCAGCCGTAGTTGGCGACGTAGATCCCCGACGCGATCAGCACCAGTCCCGATACCGGGTTGATCCACCGGAACATCTTGCGCATCGCGCCGACCACGCTGGTGCGGGCCAGGGCCAGGGCCAGCGTCAGGAAAGTGATGACCGCGCCCATCCCGACGCCATAGGCGATGAAGTTCGCCGTGCCGTTGGCCACGCCGTCGGCCGAGAAGCTGGTGGCGACCGCCGCGATGAACAGCCCGATGGTGCAGGACAGCGACACCACCGCGTAGCTGACGCCGAACATGAACACCGACCCCAGGCCGCGGCTTCCGGTGCCCCGGTTCATCTTGGGCAGGCGCAGGTTGATGGCCCGCCCGGCCAGCAACCACACGCCCAGCAGGGCCATGATCACACCGATGGCGATGGTGACGTAGCCGATGCGGTCGAGCACGGTGCCCTGGCTGAGCACCGTCTCGAACAGCGCCCCGAAGGCGCCGAACACGACCACGAAACCGGCGGTGAGCGTGAGGGCCACCACCATGGCCCGCAACATCGCGCCCAGCGCCTTCGCACCCGAGGTCGGCTGGTCGGTGGACTCCACGCCGATGAAGTAGCCCAGGTAGGCGGGCAGCAGGGCGAAGCCGCACGGGTTGAACGCCGCCACCAGCCCCAGCGAGAAGGGGTAGGCGAGAGTGGCCCAGTCCA
>VXNG01000183.1 GCA_009840695.1 Acidimicrobiaceae bacterium | reverse complement strand
GGTGGTGTCGAGCACGTCGGCCACGACGATGTCGAACCCTTCGCCGGCCAGGGCCACGCAGTAGACCCGGCCCAGCCCCCTGGCTCCTCCGGTCACGATCGCAGTTGGCATGAGCTGTCCCCGAGGTCGCGGGGCCGGAAACCTAATGCAACCGGGTTGAATGTCCAATCCATGCTCGTCTCGCTGACTTCCACGACGCCGGTCGCTACCGACTTGGGGTACTTGCTGCACAAGCACCCCGATCGTGTGCGCTCCGTCGACGTCGGCTTCGGGCGCGCCCATGTCTTCTACCCCGAGGCCACCCCACAGCGGTGCACGGCGACGACCTATGTCGAGGTCGACCCCTTCGGCCGGACACGGCACCGGCAGCACCGTCGAGCCCAAGGGCTTGAGCCCTACTTGAACGACCGTCCCTACGCGGCTTCGTCGATGTTGAGCGTCGCCCTGGGACGCCTGTTCCGCACCGCCTTGAACGGCACCTGTGAGGCTCGGCCTGAGCTGGTCGGGCAGCCGCTCGACCTTGAGATCGGCCTGCCGGTCGTGCCGGTTCGGGGCGGGCAGGAACTGCTGCGGCACCTGTTCGAGCCTCTGGGCTACGAGGTGGACTGCTCGTCCATAGCACTCGACCCCGAGTTTCCGGCCTGGGGAGACAGCCCCTATGTGGCCGCTCGACTGGCCGGTCAGCAAACGGTGCGCTCCGCCCTGGAGCACCTGTACGTGCTGCTCCCGGTGCTCGACGACGCCAAGCACTACTGGATCGGCCCCGACGAGGTGGACAAGCTGCTACTGAGGGGAGGCGACTGGCTCGGGTCTCATCCCGAATCCGACCTGATCACTCGCCGTTACCTGCGACTTCCCGACTACACCCGGGAGGCACTGGCCCGCCTCGCCGACACCGGCGAGGACTCCGACCTTCTGGACACACAACGCGACGCAGCCGAGCAAGCGACCGAACTGCCCCTTCGCCTGGGTGAACAGCGGCTGGACGCGGTGCTTGAAGCCGTGCGGAGCGTCGGGGCGGGAAGCGTTCTCGATCTCGGGTGCGGCGAGGGCCGGCTTCTCGAGAGGCTGATCGTCGAGCCCGCGGTGACCCGCACCGTGGGAGTCGACGCGTCGATCGGGGCGCTCGAACGAGCTGAGAGGCGCCTGAAGCTCGATGAGATGTCCGAGCGTCGCCGGGAACGGATCCAGCTGCTGCAGGGCGCGCTGACCTACACCGACTCCCGGCTTCGAGACTTCGATGTGGCCACCGTCGTGGAGGTCGTCGAGCACCTCGACCCCGAACGACTCGACGTGTTCGCCGAAGTGGTGTTCGGCCACATCTCCGCCCCGTCGGTGGTGCTCACCACTCCGAACCGGGAGTACAACGCCAACTTCGAGTACCTCGACGCCAGGGGCCTGCGCCACGACGACCATCGCTTCGAGTGGACTCGCAGCGAGTTCGAGGCGTGGGCCGGCGGCATCTCGGAGCGCTTCGGCTACGGCGTCGAGATCAGCGCCGTCGGCCCGGTCGACCCGGTCCACGGGCCGCCGACGCAGATGGCGGTGTTCCGCCGATGAGACGGCCGTGAGGCGTCGACTCGCCCGCATCGAGGTCCCCGAAGTCGGGCTCGTTGTTCTCTGCGGCGCGTCCGGCTCGGGCAAGTCGACGTTCGCCGGCCGGCACTTCGCGCCCACCGAGGTGGTATCGAGCGACCAGTGCCGGGCCCTCGTCGGCGACGACGAGACCGACCAGTCCGTCACCGTCTCAGCCTTCGAGCTGCTCCACGCCATCGTCGAGAAGCGGCTGGAGATCGGCCGTCTCACCGTAGTCGACGCCACCAACGTGAGGCCCGAGGACCGCAAGCCCATCGTCGAACTCGCACGGCGCTGGGACGTGCTCGCCACCGCCATCGTGTTCGACCTCCCGCTGGCCGCCTGCCTGGAGCACAACGAGCGGAGACAAGACCGTCGAACGCCCCCGCACGCCGTCAAACGCCAGCACGACACGCTGCGCCGCAGCGCCAAGCGGCTGCGCAAAGAGCGCTTCACGAGGGTCTACACGCTCGGCTCGATCGAGGAGCTCGACTCGGTCGAGCTGGATCGCACCCGGCTCTGGAGCGATCGTCGCGACGACAGCGGCCCGTTCGACATCATCGGTGACGTCCACGGCTGCCATGCAGAGCTGCTGAGCCTGCTGGACCGGCTGGGTTACGACACCGCGGCCGACCCCATCGCGCACCCGGAGGGTCGCCGAGCCGTTTTTCTAGGCGACCTCGTCGACCGTGGGCCTGCGGTTGCCGAGGTGCTCGACGTCGCCATGTCCATGGTCGCAGCCGGGAGTGCGCTCTGCGTGGCTGGCAACCACGAGAACAAGCTGCGCCGAGCCCTGGCGGGACGCAATGTCAAGGTCACCCACGGGCTGGCCGAGTCGCTGGAACAGCTCCAGCGGCGCGGTCCCAAGTTCAGCGAGCACGTGGCCGAGTTCATCGACAGCCTCATCAGCCACTACGTGCTCGACGGAGGCCGTCTGGTGGTGGCCCACGCCGGTCTTCCCGAGCGGTATCACGGGCGCTCGTCGGGCCGGGTACGGGACCTGGCGCTGTACGGGGACACCGACGGCGAGACCGATGAGTTCGGGCTGCCGGTGCGGTACAAGTGGGCCGAGGACTACCGCGGCGAAGCCGCCGTCGTGTACGGCCACACGCCCGTGCCCGCGGCGGCATGGCTCAACAACACCATCTGCGTCGACACCGGAGTTGTCTTCGGAGGCGAGTTGACCGCCCTGCGCTGGCCGGAGCGCGACCTGGTGTCGGTGCCCGCAGTCGCCGAGCACTACGAGCCGGTCCGGCCCGCCCGTTCCACGCCGGACGCGCCGGCGGGACCGTCACGGCTGCTCGACGTGGGCGCTGCGCTGGGCAAGCACCATGTCGAAACGAAGCTGGCTGGGCGGGTGCTGATCGAAGCCCAGCGGTCGAGCGCCGCCCTCGAAGTCATGAGCCGCTTCGCGGCCGACCCGAGATGGCTCCCATACCTGCCCCCAACCATGGCGCCTGCGGCCGCCTCGGGCCGCGCCGATTACCTCGAGCATCCCGACGAGGCTTTCTCCTACTTCCGCAAGGCAGGCGTCGACGAGGTCGTGGCCCAGGAGAAGCACATGGGCTCGCGGGCGGTGCTGGTCGTCGCCCGGGACGCCGACGCGGCCCAGTCGAGGTTCGGCATTGCCAATCCCGAAGCCGGAGTCATCGTCACCCGCACCGGGAGACCCTTCTTCTCAGAGGCCGCCGTGACCGGTGCTCTGCTCGACCGTGTGCGGGCAGCGGCCGATGCGAGGGGGCTGTGGGGCCGCCTCGACACGGACTGGTTCATACTCGATGCGGAAGTGCTGCCATGGTCGGCCAAGGCAAAGGCCTTGATACAGCGTCTGTATGCAGCGGTGGGCGCGGCGGGCACGGCCGCGCTCGGTGCCGCACATGAGTCGATGGCTGAAACGGCGCGGCGCGGCGTCGATGTCGAAGCACTGGCGACCCGAACAACCAGCCGAGCCGGGCATGTCGCGGCATACGTCGATTCGTACCGCCGGTACTGCTGGGACGTCGACGGCACAGACGGCGTCGAGATCGCTCCGTTCCAGATCCTCGCGGCCGAGGGGGAGGTACTCGCCCGCCGGCCCCACCGCTGGCATCTCGAAGAGATCGATGCGCTGGTCGACCACGAACCCTCCGTACTCCGCCGCACCGACCGGCGGTTCGTCTCCCTGAGCGACGACGCCTCGGTGCAGCAGGCCGCCGACTGGTGGCAGGCGCTGACCGAAGGCGGGTCCGAAGGCGTGGTCGTCAAGCCGGCCGAGCCGACCCAGACCGGCGATGGCGGGTTCGTCCAGCCCGGTGTCAAGTGCAGGGGCCGCGAATACCTGCGCATCATCTACGGTCCCGAGTATCTCGAACCGGCGAATCTTGAGCGGCTGCGGCAGCGGTCAATCGGTCGCAAGTCGTCATTGGCCCGGCGTGAATTCGCGCTCGGGATCGAAGCCCTCGACCGGTTCGTGGCCAACGAGCACCTCGCCCGGGTGCACGAGTGTGTCTTCGGCGTGCTTGCACTGGAGAGCGAGCCGGTCGATCCCCGGCTCTAGTCGGTGCGGACGGGGGGATTCGAACCCCCACACCCTGGTGGGTACTGGGACCTAAACCCAGCGCGTCTGCCAGATTCCGCCACGTCCGCGAGTCCAGTCAGGGTATCGGTCGGCCCACCGCCGTCAGGTTCGCACGATGGGGTTCTGCCAGTGTGCGGCACCGGTAGCCTCGTGGCCATGACGTCGCATTCACTGCCGCCCCAACTTCGTCCCGAGCCTGGTGAGGTGGGCTTCGAGACGCCGACTACGGTCGCCAACCGCCAGAGCGAGGTGTACAACCGGCTGCTTCAGGACCGCATCGTGGTGCTCGGCTCTGACGTCAACGACGAGATCGCCAACTTCATCATGGCTCAGCTGCTGTACCTGGAGGGCCAGGACGCCAGCAGGCCGATCTGGCTGTACATCAACAGCCCCGGCGGCTCGGTCACGTCCGGCATGGCCATCTACGACACCATGCAGTTCATCCAGCCCGAGGTGGGAACCATCTGCATCGGCCTAGGCGCGTCGATGGGGCAGTTCCTGCTGTGCGCCGGGGCTCCCGGCAAGCGCTACGCCCTGCCCCACGCCCGGATCATGATGCATCAGCCCCTCGGAGGCGTGCGGGGCCAGGCCACCGACATCGCCATCCAGGCCGAGCAGATGGCCTACACCAAGAAGCTCCTCCAGGAGCGCATCGCCCACCACACCGGCCAGACCGTCGAGCAGATCGAGGCCGACTCCGACCGCGACCGATGGTTCACGGCGTCGGAGGCCATGGACTACGGCATCATCGACCACGTCATCGTCAAGCGCGGCGAGATGCTCTAAGAGCCTCAGGCGCTGGCCAACAGCTCCTTGATGGCGATGGCCGGGCCTTCGCGGTGGCCGAACACGGCTGACCCCGCGACCAGCACGTTGGCGCCGGCGGCGACCGCGGCAGGAGCCGTGGCCGCGGTGATACCGCCGTCCACCTCGAGGTCGATGGCGCGGCCCGAGTCGTCGATCATCTGACGCACAGCCGCGATCTTCGACTCGACGGAGGTGATGTAGCGCTGTCCACCGAAGCCGGGGTTGACCGTCATCACCAGCACCTCGTCGATCATCGGTACGACTTCGGAGATGCTTGACGCGGGGGTGTGCGGGTTGAGCACCACTCCGCAGCGGGCGCCGGCCTCGGAGATTGCGGCCAGGGACCGGTGCAGGTGGGGGCAGGTCTCGGCGTGGATCAGCACCGTGTCGCAGCCGGCCTCGATGTAGAGGGGCGCGAGTTCGTCGGGCTTCACCACCATGAGGTGGGCCTCGAAGTGCAGGTCCACCAGCGGCCGGCATGCCGCCACCACGTCGGGTCCGAAGGTGAGGTTAGGCACGAACACGCCGTCCATCACATCCCAGTGGACCCGGTGAGCTCCGGCATCGGCGATGGCCTGGCACTCCTCGCCCAGGCGCGACGCGTCGGCTGCGAGCATCGAGGGAGCGATCTCCACCACCACGTCCGCACCCTAACCGAGCCGCACCTCGGGGTGGTCCACCGTTCAGGGCACAACACCGCTTCGGAGCGAACCGGCCTCGCCTGTTCAAACCTGCAACAGGTCGCTAGCGCCGATAGTGCCGATACCGTCGCCTCGTGGAGTTGCGGGTGACGGCCACGGCGCGCGACGGCGTCGGGGTGGCTAGGG
>VXNG01000269.1 GCA_009840695.1 Acidimicrobiaceae bacterium | reverse complement strand
GGGTGGCCACCTTCGTCGGTGCCGACGAGCACGACGTGCTCGACGAGGTCAAGACACTGCTGTCCTTCCTGCCCTCCAACAACCTTGAGCAGCCGCCGTCGTACAAGTCGGCCGACGACCCCGGCCGGGAGTGCGCCGCCCTCGACACGCTGCTGCCGGACAGCCCCAACGTGCCCTACGACATGAAGGATGTGATCGTCGAGGTGGTCGACGACGGCGACTTCCTGGAGTACCACGCGGCCTGGGCCCGGAGCATCGTCTGCGGGTTCGCCCGCATCGACGGGCGCTCGATTGGAGTGGTGGGCAACCAGCCGATGGTGCTGGCCGGTGTCCTCGACATCGAGTCGGCCGAGAAGGCGGCCCGCTTCGTGCGCACCTGCGACGCCTTCAACATCCCGCTCATCACCTTCGTCGATGTCCCCGGCTTCCTGCCCGGTGTCGACCAGGAGCACGGTGGCATCATCCGCCACGGCGCCAAACTGCTGTACGCCTACTGCGAGGCCGCGGTGCCTCGCATCTCGGTGATAACCCGCAAGGCTTACGGCGGCGCCTACGTGGTCATGGACTCCAAGGGTGTCGGTTCGGACCTGTCGTTCGCGTGGCCCTCCGCCGAGATTGCGGTCATGGGTCCGCAGGGCGCGGTGGAGATCATCTACCGCCGCGAACTGGCCGACGCAGCCGACCCGGTCGCTCGCCGCAACGAGCTGGTGGACGACTACACGCAGCGGCTGGCCAACCCCTACGTCGCGGCCGAGCGAGGCTTTGTGGACGAGGTGATCGAGCCGTCGCAGACCCGGCGCAAGATTGTGGCCGGTCTGCGGATGCTCGAGTCGAAGCGCGAGGAGCTGCCGGAGCGCAAGCACGGGAACGTCCCGCTGTGACTGCCCCGGAGGCGGACGTCGAAGCCCGGCCTGCGAGCGGCCTGGAGATCGCGTCGATCACTCCGGAGCCGACCGACGCCGAGCGGGCCGCGATCGTGAGCGCGATCGAGGGGCTCCGCTCCGAGATCTGGCCACACCTGGTTGCCGTCACGAGCCCGGCGCCCTCACCGCGCTGGCGCTACGCGGGCCGACCCTGGAGACGCCGGACCCGCTACGGAGGCTGGGCCTGAGAGCTCGGCTTGAACATCACGGGCTCTGGCGAGGCGAGCAGTTCCGGGAGGCGGTGCAGGTATTGGTGGCGCGGGACGGCTTGCACGCCGAGGGAGCGCAGATGCGGCGTCGCCCACTGGACGTCGATCAGCCTCGGATGGCCGTCGCGCAGGCCGTCGGCCAGGGCCACCAGCGCCACCTTCGAGGCGTCCCGGGCCCGGTAGAACATGGACTCGCCTGCGAACAGACCGCCGACGGCCACTCCGTAGAGTCCGCCTACCAGCTTTCCGTCGCTCCAAGTCTCGACGCTGTGGGCGAAGCCGGCGTGGTGGAATCGCAGGTAGGCGGCTCGCATCTGGGCATCGATCCAGCCGTGGGGCCGGGCCGGGGCGGCGCAGCCGTCGACCACTTCGGCGAAGGCGGTGTTGACCCTGACCTCGAAGCGGCGGCAGGCCTTGCGCAGGGAGCGGTGAACGATCAGCCCGTCGGGCTCCAGGACGCCGCGCTCAGGAGGCGACCACCACCCGATGCGTCCTCCCGGCTTCAATGGCATGGGGAACAGGCCGCGGCTGTAGGCGGCCAGCAGGGTGGCCGGCTCAAGGTCGGCGCCGACGGCCACCAGGCCCCTCTCGTCGCTGGATGAGGGATCCGGGAAGACCCAGCGGCAAGCGTCCAGCCGCGTATCAGCGGGCATCAAGGCGTCCCGTGGGTGGCCGTTACTGCATCGCGACGAAACATGGTGTCTTCCGCCCTTGTTCGCTTCGCTCACGGGCCGCTCGGGCCACGGCCTCACGAGTTCGGCCTCTGGTCGACAGAGTAGGTTGGAACGATGACCACCGGTGCCCGGGCCGCGGAGCGGGACCCGGCCGCGCCCCCTGCGGCTCTGCTGGACGCGGTGGACGAGCACTGCCGGGCGCTGGCCGCCACCGCGGCCGGCCGGGTGTTCACCGTGCCCGTCGAGGATGCCGAGGCAGCTCTGCGGTCCGAGGTCGGCCGCGGCGTTCGCTACGACACGGTCCTGTCCTGCATGTGCACGCCCCGGCTAACTTCGCTCGAGGACTATGTCGCCGCGGTCGAGCAGGTCCTGGCCGACGGGGGATGGATCCTCATGGTGGAGCCGGACGGGATCGACCGCGGGACGTTGCCGAGATGGCTGATCAGCCGCTCCCGCTGGCCGTCACCCTTGCTCCGCACCAGGGGCCGCGACGTGGTGTCCGCGGTGCGCGCCCGCGGCTTGGTGATCACCGACATCCAACGCCGCGAGGCGCGGTCGGCCCCGGCCTCGTGGCGTCGATACGTGGTGATGAGGGTCCGCCGCGCCACGCCTCGGCCCGAGAGGCCATGAGCCGGGTCGTTCTTGCTGGGGCGGCGGGGCCGGTCTGGTCAACGCCATGAGCCGGGTCGTTCTTGCCGGGGGCCGCGAGTTGGACGCGGGCACGCCCGCGGGCCGTGTTCTGGCGGGTTGCACTTCGGTCGCGGTGGTGACCGTGGCGGCCGCCTTCCGGCGTCCCGACGCGCTGATGTCTCGGATCGGCACGTGGGCCGACGAACTGGCCCTCGACCACGCAGTCGTGAGCGCATTGCGCCGGTCCGACGCGCTGGACCCCGACGTCTCCGGGCCGATCGCAGAGTGCGACGGCGTGCTCGTGCTGGACGGATCTCCCGCCCATTTTGTGAGCGCGGTCAAGGCAACCCCGCTGCTGGAGGCCATCGTCGCCGCCCAGGGGCGCGGCGCCGACATCGTCTGGTCGGGCGCGGCCGCGGCCGCGGTGTGCGCCTCCATGGTGGACGACCGGGGCGGGGCACTCACGGTTGGCCTGGGGCTTCACGACGGCATCGTGGTGGCCGCGGGCTGGGAGAACTGGCCCCGTGACCGGCGCCGGCGCCTGTGGCGCATGGTCCCCGAGTCGCTGCTGTTCATGGCGTTGGAGTCCGGCGCGGCGGTGTGTTCCACGGCCGAGCCGCAGGTCCTTTGGTCATCCTCCAGCCCCGACGACTGGGCCGTGCTCGGTGGCACGGTCGAGGCCCGCCGGGGCGGCACCACCGTCACTCTGGAGAATTGGCAGCCCAGGATGCCCTAATCGGCACTCACAACTGCCAATTCCTGCTCAGGTCTCCTCGATCGTCACCGAGTGGACGGTGACGTCACGAGACGGCGCCCCGCCCAGCGGTCCGCCCGGCTCGTGAAGGCCGATTATCGACCGGGCCACGGCCAGTCCGGCGTCATCGGTCTGGCCGAACACCACGTAGGTGCCCTGGCCGTCCAGCTTGGACGCGTTGGGGCCGGTCGTCAGGAAGAACTGCGCGCTGGCCGAGTCCTGCCCCGCCGATCGGGCCATCACGATCTGACCGGGCTGGTAGCGGTACGGCCCGGTGAGATTGCCGGTATCCGGATCGACTTCGAAGGAAGGCTCGTCGGGGATCGTGTATCCGGGACCCGGATCCCGGTTGTCGTTGGTGTGGGGTGAGCCGCCCTGGATGATGTCGATCGAGGGGTCGGTGCGGAACAGCAGGGTTCCGTCGTAGTAGCCCCAGCGGGCCAGGGTCACGAAGTTGTTGACGGTCAGTGGAGTCTCCGAGGCGGTCAGCTCGAAACGCATCTCGCCCTCGCTGGTGTCGAAAACGGCGACATAGCCGGCCTCAGGGTCGATGCACATGGGCTGGGGACCGTCGAAGTCGATCATGCGTGGGCTCGAGCCGTCGGCCGCCGGGCATGCTCCTGCCGTCGACTCAGCGGCCGGCGCGGCGGCGGGATCGGCTGTCGACTCAGCGGCCGGCTCGACCGCGGGCTCGGGTTCGGAGTTGTTGCGCTGCTGGAGGAACCCGAGCACGGCCAGTGCGGCCGCGACCGCCACCGCCGCCATACCGATGAGCTTGACGCGCCGTCGGGTCGCGTACTGCTTGGCGGCGGCCTCATCGGCGGCCAGGCGCAGCCGCCGGTTCTCGCGCTGACGCTCCCGCTTCTCCGTGCTCATCGGCCTTCGTGCCCCTAGGCGGCCAGGAGTCCCACGGCCAGTGAAGCCACCATCATCACCACCACCAGCACGGCAACCACCGCGACCAGGCGGCGCTGCCGGTCCCGGCGAGAGCTGGTGCGCTGCCTGCGGCCGGTCGACTGCCCGGCGGCCCGGACCTGACGCTTTCGTAGATCGCTCTGGGACGGCACCGCCCAACCCTACATCTCCACCCGGGTCGCGGGGCCCTTGATGCGGCGTGCCGAACGTCGGGCGCGTAGCGTTGCGCGATGCCGTCCCGTTGCCGCCGCGCGCCCGGAAGACTGTTGGGCGCCTTGCTCGCGGTCGCCGGAGCGGCCGCAGTCGCGTCGGCCTGCGCGGACACCGCCGACGGTCCGCTGGTGAGTGAGGAGGCCGTCCCCGAGGAGGTCGTGACCACGACCACCGCACCGCCGGAGCCTCCTCGCTCCGAGGGAACAGCCAAGGTCGGCGACGTCCAGTACGAGTTCACCGTCACCTGCTATGACCGCGGCGCAGGCGAGGTACGCGCCGTAGGGGTGGGCGACGACCCGAACTCCGGTGGCCAGGTGCAGCTGTTCGTAGAGGCCTCGTTCGTCGAACCGTACGTGGGTCTGACGCTCGCGGACGGGACGGAAATCGACCCGTCGCTGGACAGTCCCTTGGACTTCTATGTGCAGGACGACGTGATCCGCGCTTCGGCCATCCGCTTCGTGAAGGACCTGGACCCGGAGACCTTCGAGGCCACGGAGGTCGGCTTCGGGGAGTTCGAGATCCACTGCTACAGCTACGAGCGCGAATCGCCTTCCTGACGGGCTCGCTGGCTGGGCAGGATTGGCCTCAGGAAGTCTCGCAGCCGGTGTCCAGCATCACCTGAGGCAGGCGCCCGGACTTATAGGCCCGCACGGTTCCCTCCGAGATGTTGAACACCACCCGGTAGTCCTGGTCTCCCGGATCCCTGGGCACGAAGACCAGGTCGACGGTGCCGTCGACCCGCACCTCCCGCTCGATCCTGTCGCCGAAGAGGTCGGTGACCATGCTCTCGGGAGACCCGACGCCCACGCCGGAGCGGGTTGTGATCGGGCCGCTGTTGATGTCCACTCGCTCAATGGTGCCCGAGTGCACCAGGAAGACGATCCCCTCGGGAGCGTCGTGGGGGACCACGTGATAGCAGGCGCCGGTCGGTCCCGCCGGTACCAGCACCGTCCCTGCGGCCTGCTGGGCCGCGGCGACCGTCATTCCGAAGTGGACCTCGTCGAGGCCGACAGTTGAGACGGTGGACCGGTTGCTGAGCGTCGGCGGGCCGAATTGCTCTGGATTGTCCGGTGGCACGGTCGTGATCGTGGTGGTGGTGGCCTGGACCGTGGTCGTAGTGGATGTCGTCGCGGAGGCGGAGGTCGTGGTCGTCCCGGCCTCGGAGCTCCCGTCCTCGGTGCTCCCGGCCTCGGCGTTCCCGCTCTCGGCGCTTCCGTCGTCGTCATCGACGGCGGGCGCCTCGTCCGCTTCGTTGTCTTGGCTCAACTCCTCGGTGTCGTCCGCAGCGACCGGAGTATCACCGTCGTCTCCGTCGTCTCGACCGAGCCACCAGATCACACCGCCCACGACCACGATCACCAACGCGACAGCTACGAGAATCGGCGCCCACCTCGGGCTGCGCCTCTCGGCGGTATCGGGCCAGAACGGACCCTGGTCCTGGGGTTCCGGGTTCCACTCCACGCCAGTGGAG
>VXNG01000045.1:5505-5798 GCA_009840695.1 Acidimicrobiaceae bacterium | reverse complement strand
GGTCGACGAACACGTGCTCGGCGGGCACGTCCACATCGTCGAAGACCACCAGCGCATCGGTCTCGTCATAGACGGCCGACAGCGGGTAGTCGCCCGCGGCGGTGACGTCGCGGGCGTAGGGCCGGCGGGGGTAGATGCGCAGCCGGGGGTGGTTCACGGGAATCGCCACCGACAGGCCGTAGTCGTCGGCGCCGGGTGGCAGAGGCTGGATGGAGCTGACGAACAGGTAGTCCGACATGAGCGTGCCGGTCCCGAGCATCTGCGCGCCCCGCACCACTACACCGTCCTCGCTG
>VXNG01000045.1:0-5495 GCA_009840695.1 Acidimicrobiaceae bacterium | reverse complement strand
CCAGCTCAGGTTCACCGGGCGCCCGTCGGTGGGCGACTCGTAGGTCATGAGCTCGCGGTTGGCCGGATCGGCCGCGAAGTCGTAGAGACGGGCCACGGTGCGCACGCCGGCGGCGAAGGCCGGATGGGAGGTGATGTCGTCGACCGGATCGCCGTCGAGGATCACGTTGCGCCCGTCTCGCAGCGACTCGACGTAGCTGTCCCCAGTGCGCATCCATCCTCCAGGAGAACGACGAAAGCCGCGCCGCGCAGGCCCCGCCCTAGTAGCAGATTGTCTGACAACCTGCCTGCGCTGTCAAACTGTCGATGTGAGGATCGCGTGAAGCTCGCACTGGGCCGGCTGGCCGGCACGCTGAGCAACCCCAACTTCCGCCGCTACGCCGGAGCCCAGTTCCTGCACGGCGCCGGGATGTGGGCCCACCACCTCGCCGAGGTGTGGCTGGTGTATGAGATCACCGGCAGCGCATTCGTAGTCGGGCTCACCGTTGCGATCCGGTCGGGCTCGGCCGTCGTTCTCGCGCCGCTGGCGGGGACACTGGCCGACCGGATGGACCGGCGCCGGCTGCTGGCCTCCACTCAGGGCTCGAAGTCCGTCGTCGCTAGCGCGCTGGCACTCCTCGCACTAGCGATGGGAGAAGACCTGCCGCTGGCAGTGCTGTTCGGAGCCGTCGCAGTGCTGGGCGTGATCGGCGCCATCGACACGCCGCTGCGGCGAGCCTTCGTGCGTGATGTCGTCCTCGCCGACGGGATCGACCGGGCGGCCCGGCTGCACACCTCAGTGATGTCGATAGGTCGGTTCCTGGGAAGCGGCGCAGCTTGGCTCTTCCTGAGCCTGTCCGCGGCATGGGCCTGCTTCGCAGTGAACGGAGTGACGTCACTGCTCGCGGCCATGCTGGTGCTCCGGGTGGTGACCACCACCGTCACCTCGTCGGAAGCATCCCGAGCCGCCGGGGGCCGGGTGCTCGGCTACCTGCTGCGTACCCCGGCAGTGACCATACCGATGGCCCTGCTGTGCTCCTTCACCCTGTTCGGCTGGAATCTGGCGGTGCTGCTTCCAGTGATCGCCGACAAGCAGCTGGAGAGCGGGGCGGGCACGTTCGCGATCCTGGCCCAGGTCATGGCGGTCGGCAGCCTGATCGGCTCGGTGATGATGGCAGCATCGAAGCTGGAGGGATCACGCAATCTTGCGATCCTGCTGATCGTGTTCAGCGCGGCCATGGTCCCGCTGGCTGCTGTGGACCACCTCCTCGCCGGGGTAGCGGTCATCTTTGTGGTAGGCACCTTCGGCGGCGGGTTCCTGAGCCTGTCCAACGGATCGGTGCAGACCGCGGCCGATCCCCGCCTGCAGGGCCGGGTGTCCGCGGCGTACGGCGTCGTCTTCGTGGGGGCCCGCGCCGTCGGCGGCCCGATCCTGGGCTGGATGGTGGACGCCTTCGGCAGCCGCACCGCCCTGGTCACGGTGGGGGCCGTCACCGCGACGTGCGCGCTCTGCGGCCTACTCGCCGCCAACCGGAGCCGCTTGGGCGCCGCCGGCGGCGAACTCAGTGGCGCTTGACGCCCCTTCGAACCACGGCTGCCGGAGGGTCTCGGGCACCGATCGCTCCGCCGCTACTGGCCGCAGCAGAAGGCCTCCATCTCCTGTATAGGGTCCTATAGGTCGGGCGGTTGTTGTGGAGAGACTTCATGACACAGAATTCTTTGCAGTCGCAACGGCAAGGGCCCGAATCACCGGAGCCGACGTCACCTCCGAACGTCCAGCCCGACCGCTCCCTGCCTGTTGTCGCCATCCTGGTGGCCGGCATCGCAATGGGGTTCGCCGGAGACCAACTCCTGCGGGCGCCGGCGGGCCCCGGCCTCAACTTCTTCCTGTTGTTCATGGGTCTCGCCGCCTCCGTCTGGATCGTGACCCGGCGCAGTGAATCGCCCCTCAACCGGGAGGCGTCGTCGTGGATTGGAGTGGGACTCCTCTGCAGTGCCGCTCTGCTGTGGCGGGGCTCCGACATTCTCCGTTTCGGAACCCTCGTCGCGACGCTCACCGCGTTCTCGCTACCGGTTCTCAACCCGGGGCGCGCGTGGACCATGAGGTCCGGCATCACCGACATCTTCGAGGCCGTGGCGGGAGCCGGGCTCCACTCGGCGTCCGGATGTGCTCGACTGATGAACCGCCGGCACTGGGGTCACCTCGGAGTCGACACCCCCAGACGGACCGCACGCGCCGTGGTCCGGACTGCCCTCGCCGGAATGCTCCTCGCGCTCGTGCCGCTGGTCGTCTTCGGGGCGCTCTTCATCTCGGCCGACAAGGTGTTCGCCACGATTGTCGGAGACTTGGCGAGGATCAACCTGGAAAACTTCGGTTCGCATCTGGTGGTCATCGCCGTCCTGTCCTGGCTCGTCTGCGGCTACCTGGTCGGCGCCTTGTCGGGCACGAGGCTCGAGGGGATTCGACGCCTCAAGCTCGCCCGCCCGACGCTTGGGACCGCCGAGGTGGCCACCGCTCTAGGCCTGGTGGATCTCCTGTTCCTGGGCTTCGTGATCGTGCAGTTCCGTTACCTGTTCGGAGGAAGTTCCTGGGTCGAGGTCACTCCGGGTCTCACGTACGCCGCCTACGCCCGTGCCGGTTTCTTCCAGCTCGTCGCCGCGGTGGCGTTGGCCATTCCCTGGCTCCTCGCCGCCCACAGCCTGCTCGGTGAGCGCAGTCCGAAGGCACGGGCGGTGTTCGGCGCACTCGCAGGCGTCCACCTAGTTCTTCTGATGGTCATTGTCGCCTCGGCGCTTCAGCGTGTGCAGGCCTACCAGACCGCCTACGGCCTCACGGAGCCGCGTGTCGTGGTTACCGCGGTGCTCGTGTGGTTGACGGTGATCGTGGTCTGGTTCGGGGTGACCGTGTTCAGCGGCCGGCGCGACCGTTTCGCCATCGGCGCCCTCGTCACGGCTTTCGTGCTGGTGGGTGCGCTGCAGTTCATCAATCCTGCCGGCCTGGTCGCCCGTCACAATCTCGACCGGATCGAGCAGTTGGGCGGGGTGGACGTGGAGCACCTCGGCTCGCTCGGGAGTGACGCGGCACCCGTTCTGATTGCCCGCCTCGACGAGCTGCCGGATGAGGCACAGTGCTCGGTGGCGAGCCGGCTCCTGCACCAGTGGGGCCCTGAACAACCTGCCGACTGGCGCAGCTTCAACTGGTCCGAGAGCAGGGCGCGCCACGCCGTGGACGACAACCTCGAGACGCTGCGCAGTCTAGCGGGTACGGGAGATTGCAGTTGAGCCCGTGGTCCGGGCAGTCGAACCGACCGTCGGGGAAATCTTGTCAGTGGCGCTTGACGCCTCCGTCACTCGCCGGTAATGAGTCCCGTTTGATTTGTTAGGCGGCGATGGGCCGGTACTCGGGGCCTGTAAGGGGCTCGTAGCCCTCGGGCCACGGCGCCCGCAGCTTGCACAGCAGACGCATATGCGGTGGCGACGTCTCGGGGTTGACGTGCTCCGCCGTGACCTCGACGGGGCTATTCAAGTCGCGCAGTTCATGAAGCATGTTGACCAGGCAATCGGGCGTCCAGCCCAGTCGCCGCCCCGTGCGAGTGCTGACAAGGATGGCCCGACGGTTCACCTGGTTGTCCGGCTCGTCCACGAGTTCCAGCACTTCGCCCGGCTGCACGTCATCGACCGCGGCCGCGGCACCCTCGAGATGGCGGATGCCCCGAACGAAGAACAGCGTCGTCAGGGTGCCCTCAGGAGTGCACTCGGGATGGGCGAACACCTCCACTCGGTCAGTCGCCCTACGGCCCTCACTACGGATCAAGACCTCGAAGGGGTCCGTATCCACCTCAAGATTCAACTCCGAGACGTAATGGCCATAGTCGGGACGACTCCGCGGCATCAGACGATTCCGAAAAACCGGGAAGAGGTACTCGCTCTCGTAAACGCTGTGCAACTCGGGCAGGCCCGGTAGGCAGACGAAGCCGTCGAACTGCTCGGCTGCCTTCAGGTAGGCGAACCGGTACGATTCCCCCTCGGCCGTTCGCAGGCGCGTCAGAACTCCCACAGGACGGATCAGACCCTCTGGGTTGCGCCAAGCGGCATAGAGGCGGTCTTCGCCGGGCTCGGTCATGTGCGTCACCGTAGTTGCGGGGTACGACATCGAACCTAGCGGAACTTGTCGAGCAGCCATTGGCAATTCCGCCGGATCACCCGTTCAGCGAACTGTCGCGCCAAGGGTGACATACGGTCCTCAGGGACCATCGAGATGGGTTCGACGAGGCGGTCCACGTCTTCGCATCGGCCGACCCAACGCTGGCGGACGGTCTGATCGGTTAAGTCCAAGGCACGCATCGCGGCCACGACTGGATGCGGCCGACCCTCGAACTTCGACTTCGCTCGGTCGGCCCACGCTTCGGGCGTGTCGTAGCGGTCGCGGGTGTGCAGGTGTCGCATGCGCCGCTCGTCGTCGAGCAGGAATCCTAAGCACGAGGCATGGTCGAAGGTGGCCGCGAGACGGCGGACACCGGCTCGATCGATCACTGCCCAGTTCTCCTCATGCCGGTCGGTGTTGCCGACCACAGCGTCCAACAGCAAATAGCCGACGAACACGTCCCATGCCGTGAGGTGATCATCAATGCCGCTGGGTGCCGAGATGTCGTCAAGCGCCTGCCGGATGGCCTCGACGGTATGTCCAATCCGCTCGCGACCGACCAACTCCACGTCCACGAGTTGGTTGCCATGGACCAATTCCTCTGGACTCTGGGGCGGATCGCCGCTATGCGGGGCAAGAACTGACTTGCTGATGATGCCGTAGCCCGGAGCTTCGGCAGCCCGATCCAAAGCGAGTTCCGTACGAGCCGCTGGGATGCCGAGCCGTCCAGCGACGCCGTTGGCGACGCGCTCGGACCAGTCGTCCCCCTTCCGGTAACTGGTACCGTCACTTCGCTGATTGTCGGTGGTGTACTTCATGAGCCAGCGATTGCCGTCCGGAGCGAGGATCCACCGCTTGGGCTTCGTGCCGAGTTGCTCCCGCCGCACGACCGCCCAGTCAGTGACATCAAACACGGGGTAGCGTTCAGCGTCGACCGCTGTGGACAAGGCCTCGGACTCAGCCATCACGACCATTCAAGCGCGGAGCGAGCCGACGGAGGCAACGGCGGTTCGAGACGGAGACCCACACTTCCCGGGCGGTGACGGGATCCTGGTCAGCGTCCGTGGCCTTGAGCGTTTACATTTTCGGCCCGTAAGCGGCATTCCTTTACATTCTGGGGACTTAGCGAGCACGCAACAGCCAGCCAAGTCACCGTTTCGCGGCATTCCTTTACATTCTGGAGACTTAGCGAGCAGGCAACAGTCTGAAGCCGCCGCTAGTTGGGCCCAGGGACTAGTGGCGCTTGACGCCTCCGTACTTCATGCGGGTGTCGCTCATAGAGGCGGAGCGGGCCTCGTCGACTTGGATGTCGCCGTCCACCAGCTCGCCCACGAACAGGGTGTGGGTGCCGAGGTCGATGGCGTGGCGCACCT